>JAXHTT010000224.1:0-4206 GCA_034190055.1 Pseudomonadota bacterium
CCGCATATTACGTTTAAGCCTTCGTCGGATAACTCTTTTACTTTTACTCGGTCGGCGTCCATTCCCCATACGCTCACATCACTCAATTTAGATAGCGCATTGAAGGCCCCCCGACCAACACGTCCCATCCCTAACACTAAAAATTCCGCATTGTGTAGAGTAGGATAGATGTCTTCTTTCAAGCGTTCGTTTTTCTCAAAACGTTTAATGATGTGTTTATGATTGTGATATTGAGAATGAGAGTTGCGATAAAGCACGCTGGTAAAAACGAATGAGATAGAAACGGCAAGAGCGATAACCACCAACCATGTATTTTCTAATAACCCCAGGGAAACGGCTAGGGCGCCGACAATCAGCCCAAATTCACTGTAATTTGAAAGCACCAGACTGCTGAGGTACGCCGTGCGACCGCGAAGGCGAAGTGACGTAAATAAGCCAAAAAATAACGCAGCTTTAAGCGGTATAAACAAGCAGAATATTAAGGCAAGAAGAACCATACTTAAGTCGGGAAGGGCAGTGAGACCTATGGTAAGGAAGAAACCAATTAGAAGTAGGTCTTTGAAACTAAGCAGCGACTTAGCAAGTTCTGACGCTTTCTCGTGTTGCGCTAGCATGATTCCAAAGATAAGAGCGCCTAAATCACCTTTGATATTAACTAACTCAAATAAATGATAGCCTCCGAGTGCGAGAATAAACCCCGTTAACGGGAGCAATTCACCGTGCCCTGATTTATTAATCATTTTATTGATGATAGGCATTGCTGGGAATAACGCCAGTAATGCCAGTGCCCAAACTGAAGGGAGCTTTCCTGTTGCTGCTACAAGGAAAATTACGGCAAAAACATCCTGCATAACCAGTATGCCAATGGCAAGGCGGCCGTGACGTGTTTTACTTTCACCGCTTTCTTCTAACACTTTAACCACACATACTGTGCTGCTAAAGCTCAGTGCAAACGCAATCAGCGCAGCACTTTTCCAAGTAAGTCCCTCAACTAAGTTAGCAGCAACTGCTCCAATTACATATACGCAACAGGTTATTATACCCACCCATATCAGCGTGTGGGAAACGCTACCAGCCCAGACTTCTCGACGGCTTAAATCACGGATATTAAGTTTTAAGCCAATGGTAAAGAGCATAATAGTAATACCCAAATTGGCTATCTGGGTTAAGTCTTCAGTGAGTGTGTAACCTGCAAAATTTAATAAAAAGCCAGCTACCAAATAGCCGACAAGTGGAGGGATGCCAATAAGTTTTACCGATAAGCCACATATAAATGCGAAAAGAAGAAATGCATACTCCATGAATTACCTTTCAAAAATGTTGAACGTAAAATCCGTTGCCCTTTACAGGTCACATTATTTCTAACCCAACGTATAATCATTGGGTGAACTTAATAATCTAATGCCTGTAGATTAGCATGCAATAGCTTGTTTTCGCAGCTAAAAAAGTATCAACAAGTTATTTTATGGTAACGCGTAACCTTTATTTT
Source organism: Pseudomonadota bacterium (assembly GCA_034190055.1). Lineage (GTDB taxonomy): Bacteria > Pseudomonadota > Gammaproteobacteria > Enterobacterales > Alteromonadaceae > Alteromonas. The sequence continues at coordinate 1,490 of JAXHTT010000224.1, forward strand.
GTGAAATCAGGCTAAGTGGTTTTAGATGTTAAATCAGTTATTTATCGCTAAAGTGAACCTAGTTCCCGATTTCAGGTGTATTGAACAAGGTTGTAGGCATATTATTTTGTTTAGGTATGACCAAAAATAAAGAAGGACTTTGAATGCGTTTAACAATTCTAACCGGACTAACCCTGCTGGTCACTTTCAATGTGATGATTGGCATCGTGTGGGCGCCCGTGTGGTGGTTTTTACTTTTATCGGTCACGTTACTCATCTTTGGTCTATACGATGCCTTCCAAACAAAGCATGCCATTTTACGGAACTTTCCATTAATTGGCAGAGTGAGGTGGACCGTCGAGGGACTAAGGCCCTACATCCAGCAATACATCATAGAAACCGATACTGGCGGAGCACCTATTTCCCGCATGTTTCGCTCTATCGTCTATCAACGTGCTAAAAACAGCAGAGAAACAGTCCCTTTCGGTACTCAGTTAGATACGTATAAAGATGGATATGAATGGATTGGGCATTCTTTATCGGCTAGAGAAGTAGACGATATGGATGAAGACCCCCGTGTTTTAATTGGCGGTCCGCACTGTAAAAAGCCGTATCGGGCAAGTGTGCTGAATATTAGTGCCATGAGCTTTGGGAGTTTATCGAAAAATGCTATTTTGGCGCTGAATAAAGGGGCAGCGAAAGGTAATTTTTACCACAACACGGGCGAGGGCGGGTTAACGCCGTATCACCTTGAAAATGGCGGCGATATTGTATGGCAAATTGGCACTGGATACTTTGGCTGTCGAACTAAGGATGGCGGTTTCGATCCTGACTTGTTTGCAAAAAAAGCCAAACTCGAAAACGTAAAAATGATAGAGATAAAGCTAAGCCAAGGAGCTAAGCCCGGGCACGGCGGTATTCTTCCAGCGTATAAAAACACGCCCGAAATAGCGGAAATTCGTGGCGTTGAGCCTGGCACACAAGTTGACTCTCCACCTAGACACAAAGCTTTTTCAACGCCGTTAGAAATGATTGATTTTATAAGCCAGTTACGAGAATTAAGTGGGTCTAAACCGGTTGGAATTAAACTTGCGCTCGGCCGAAAAAGTGAGTTTATTGCTATGTGTAAGGCCATGGTTGAAAAGGAGGTTACGCCAGACTTTATAACGGTTGATGGCGGCGAAGGCGGCACAGGAGCGGCACCACTCGAATATACCAATTCTATTGGATTTCCACTTCGTGAAGCACTTGCTTTTGTTGACGATTGCCTGACGGGTTTTGGCCTGCGCGACAAAATCAAAATAATTGCATCGGGTAAAATCATTACCGCTTTTCAGTTGGCTAAAAACCTGAGCTTAGGAGCAGACCTGTGCAACAGCGCTAGGGGAATGATGTTGGCACTTGGTTGTGTGCAATCGTTATCTTGCAATACAAATAAATGCCCCACAGGTGTGGCGACCCAAGACCCTAAATTAGCAAAAGGTTTAAACGTAGAAGATAAGTATGAGCGAGTCTACCGTTTTCATAAAAAGACAATTCATGCGCTGATGGATATCCTTTCGTCAACGGGCCATATTAAAACGAGTGAATTAAATCGTACTCACATATTTAGACGGGTTGATCAATGTAACGTCGCCCGTTATGACGAAATATTCCCGCTGGTTAAAACGAGCAGTTTTCTCAATGATGAGGTGCCGGATAGATTTAAACTACATTTAAAAGAGGCGAATGCGCAAAGCTTCATGCCGTGTAGCTTGTTAGCTGAAATAGAAAAAGAAACGAAGGATGTATCTTAGTGCCTAACTAAGATTACGCAAAATAAAGAACACCACTAAGTCAGTTTTACGAATAGTTACCAGATCGTAGGTCAGGCTTAGTGGGGTCTTACAGACTAGATTTTGCGATGTTACTCGTTAGATTTTTCTGGAATACGTAATTGATACAAGCGGTAGTCACTCGTTCTATAGGGTGTAACTTTATATTTAGGCTGCAGGTACGCAACTAAATCAATAAGTTCAGATACCGTCAACTCGTCATTTACAACCCGCATTAATGAAACGCCATCTTCACTCGTAAAGCTTGCAGGCTGACGAGGCGTGAGCTTGTGCGAAGGATTGATGATGCTAGTAACTAATTCCGCATATGTTTTGATCCGGCCGCTACTCCCACCAAGTGGAATTGGTTTTGCTACCAAATATTGAGCGTCTTCTGGCGCTTTTTCCCCGGCTATTCTATGACAGTCTTGGCATTGATACTTTTTAAATACCTGATAACCTTGCTCCATATCACCTTCGGGGAGGCTGAAGCCACGTGGCGACTTTGGTCCTTGATCGCAGGCAAAAAGTAAAAGCGTTGCTAAAAAAATTATCGTTGTTTTCATTTCATTCCCCTCACACGTTTAACGTTTGTAAAAAGCCATGTGCATGACTTTAAGTATGAACGATTATGTAGACTAAACATTGACCTGGCGCAAAGAATTTACAGTTGTATGGCACTACAATGTTGTTGTATTGAATTCTGTAATGATCTTCTTAGTAAAGATCGAGGAGCGCGAACGTGCAAAGCTATGAAACTATTCTAGTACCCATCGACGTATATTCTGATTACGAACTTGTAGTTGAAAAAGCAATTACTATTGCAGGTAACAGCCACAAAATTCATTTGTTATATGTTGCTTACCCACAAACTAACGTAGAGCCTTATGGACTATTTTTGGAAAGAGACTTTACCGAAGAGGT
>JAXHTT010000225.1:0-4154 GCA_034190055.1 Pseudomonadota bacterium
TAAAACACTTCTCCTGTAATCTGCTGGTAACGGTCTTGTAACTGATACACTTTGCTGCGCACCTGATGCTCATAGGCGTTGGCAAGCTCAATTAACTTTGATGAGGCGCACCATACTTCGCGCTTGCCATCAACTTTGATTGGTCTTAACCACCCCAGTAATTCCCAGGTGCGTAAAATGCGCTGTGCAGTGCTTCGCGGGCAGTTTCCTGCCTTGTAAAGCTCATTTAATGTGCATCCTTTAAAACCGCTCTCGTAAACCAGGTGGAACAAATAGAGCGACTTACTTAAGGCATCTTGTGAATTCGGCTTAAATGGCAATTTCATACTCATTAATTCCTCATCGTCGTTTTGCGATAGCGCATATCGCTTCCAGTTAAAGGCCATCTGAAGGACATAATCAGAGAGATACCATCGTGTCATTTCGCCTTCGCAGTCCTTTTGCAGCCAGCCCAAGGCTTCCAGCTTGACTATCGTTCTATGAGCAGAACTCTTTGTCATTTCAGTTGTATCAAGCACGTCTGCCGCGGTTGCCCCTAGCGAGTTACCGAGAACACACTCAATAATCTCTGAAGCCTTTAAGAGTGCTGAAACGTTCATGGACGGACTGTGAGAGTTCATATCAACGCACCCTTTGGGCCTGCATAAACCGGTGTAACGAACTCATGCTAGGGGCGCGCTTCTTACCAAAGCGTTCTTCGCACTTTGCGACGATCTCACTCAGGGGCAAGTAAGGTAGGTCGAGAACAAAAGTCCTTAGCTCCCAGTCTGTATCAAGCTTTGAGCGTCTTTTCTGGCGATATGCATTGGCAAACTCGCTATGATTCTGAACAAGCTGAGGCATATGAAGATCCATTTCTTCAATCACTTGATTAATCACGCTGGCAGCATCCTCACTACTCAAACCGGAGAGCAGCTTTTTCGTCGCTTTTACGATGTAGTCATTACTCATTGTCATTTACCTCAAATCCAAGCTGTGGTTGTTGAAATGAATCGATATTTTTGTGGTGCCAGGCAACGCTTTCCATGAGGCGGTTTAAAGATGACATCGTGTCATCCTGATCAGATGAGCCGTTATAAAACGCAAGTAGTAGACTCACGCTCTCAGTGAACAGAATTTGAAGCTCATTAACCTCCAGGGGTTTAACCTTGCGACCTGTTGGCACATCAATGAGTAGCTTATGTGCGGCGTGGCTGAGATAGCGAGTGACAAAGTCGGCACCACAAGTCTGCTCTAATGGGCGGATCATGGTTGCAGGAAGACGGCCAGACTCCATCCATTTATAAATCACCCACTTGTTAGCTAAGCCCATACCATCAGCGACCCTGTCAATGCTCAGGTTCTTTTTCTGGCGCGCGTATTCGATACACAGCTCTATGGCATGTGGAATCGAAATGGGAGACTTGTTTTTCAAACTTATCCTCGCCATTGGAAGTCCCCCTTGAGTGTTAATAATTGGATGTCCAAAAACATTGTTTTTGTGCCTCTTCTGAATTCAGATTGAACGTACTAAGCTTTCACTATGAATTTTCAAATACATTGGAAGCACTAGATATGCCCGAGTCCGATATGATTTTTCTCCTAAGTTCTTGGCTTTTGGGACCATCCCAAGACCCAACTAGGCAATGGAGAACGTTTTGTTGCTTTACTCCATGTGCATTACACCAAGACGATAGTGAAATGCCTTGCATAACAAAGCCTGCTCTAACACGGTTGTATAGATCGCGGCTGGGGGTGAATATTTGATTCGGCATCGCTTTTTCCTCTTATTGAGAGTAATATCGAGCAATATTAACTTGTGATATTCATTTTGAATTATTAAATTCAATATGAATTTATAACTTCATTATGAATATGTCAACTCATTTTGGTGATTAAATGAATTCAAAAATATCCTGTGAAGAGGTTCTACAGCGATTAGCTGAGTTTTATAAAACGAAAACAGATGCTGACCTGGCCTCAAAATTGGGGGTTGCTAAGCAAACAATCTCTACCTGGAGAGGCAGGAACCGAATACCTTACGAACTTTTAGTTGATATAAGTGTAAAAGAGAGGATATCTCTGGACTTTCTCGTCTTCGGGGAAAGCGATGGGGGATTTTTAAATAATAAAAATCAGATAGATATAGATATTTTTAATTATATTTTAGAGTATATTTATTCAGACGAATGTGAACTAAAAGGAATGCGCCTTGAAGCCATAATTGGTGATGTGGTTGACATCTATAATAGCATCATCGATTGCGAATCCGACATTGAAAAGGATCGCTTACTTAAAGCCCAGTTAAAACTATTGAACAAATGGGCGAAGGAAGAAGCTATCAAAAACCTAGAGGGTTTGAGAATTCATTTTGAAGGTGATGTGTTGCAAAAACTTCAAAGTGACATTGATGCATTGAAGCAGCAGGTATCGGATATGGATGATTCGAGAGAGAAAAAGTGATGCAAGTTATTCTAATGAACTTATTCAAATATCTACACAAGCTTATGGTCTAATTTGCCTGGGAGAGATATGACATATAGTACAACCAGTATTCTAAAGAGACTTACTCAGAGTGAAAATTCAAATAGTGTATATCTCAACGAAGCAATAGCTTTAGCTAGGACCTCCTTAGTGAACCAGGACTTATTAGAAAGAATAAATGAGTTAGCTAACTTAGCCCCTAAAAACGAAGAAGAAATGTTCGGTGACTTGATGAGCAATCTGTTCCTCCGAACAACGAGTAATTGAAGCCTTAAGTACATGGAATTTTGGGTAGTTGCAAAAGTGCCCAAGTTTTGAGGCTCTAGTTCCAAGCTGTTACCCGGTTATTCTCACATTATCCTGGGAATTCTCGCATTTATCGCGAAACAGCCCCTTAATTATCGTGGTCTAGATCACCGCGTTCTCGCTTTCACTTTGCAAAGGTGTGGTCCAATCGCTGCAGGCCTCTTGAATACCATTTAACAGTGCGTGGATGACTAGTTCATGCTTTCCTAGGTCTACGGCATTTTCAAACAAGTGATTTTGGCAAGCTTTGCTTAGTTCCTCTACTTTGGCGAACGCTTCAGCAATTTCAATTTTATCTACATGGCTCATTGTTTAGTCCTTTTGATAGTTAGTTAGATACGAAGTTATTTCACGGCTTTTAATTGTGCGCTGCCAGGAACTTGTTGATAGCTAACCCACAAGTCTTTTTCTCGCTGCTCGTTCAAGAAATCGTCCTCCGCTTGTACTGCCTCATCAATTAAGTCAGATGCTGCCCATAGCAAGTTGCCAGTGATTGTGTCATTCATCCTACAGTCTTCACTGTGAAGCGTTCTCATGGCTTGCAGAATTGCAGATGCCTTTTTCATGTTCGCGCTTACTTTATCTTCTAGGTCTAGGGCTTTGTTGATCATTGTTGTCATGGGGTTGTCCTCTACTTGAGTACCGTTTCTTTTCTGATAACTAAGTCGATGTTATCGCTCAGATCTCTTTGTGCTTGCGTTAGCACCTTTCTCGCCTCGCCTAATGAGTCAATGCCAGTCTTGATAATTCGATATGGCAACTTGTTCTCTACAACTGAAAAAAGCGTTTCTTCTTCCAAAGTAATTCTCCATTGTTTGTTAAATAACGTTGATTTAATTTCGTGGTGCAAATTTGTTTAGCCCGCCTCGTCATAATCTTTAAACCACTCGTCGTATGATTGTTCCTCTGGTTTCTTCTTTTTAGAGAAAAAAGGGATATCTTTAGTCGCTTCTTCTTGTAAACTTATTTCGTACTTAGGCAGACACGCACTTAATCTATCCGCAGTGTTATCAACACTCGCTTTCTTGCTCACGCGGTCAAGATCATCACCTAGCCCTTGCGCACTCTGCGTTTCAAAGGATTGCTTATCGCAAGGATTTATCACTTCACCTTGTCGCGCATTATTATCGCCGCTGCTTACCACTTCACTATCGCTAGCTTGTCGCAACCTTATCGCACCGTTACCACCAAATAGATTTAAGAGCTGAGAGTGGTCTAGTTCTATTGGAACCAATGTTTTATTTATTACCTTGCTCGACTGATTAGTCTGGCCCGTAAATAAAAGCGGTTTAAGTTTACCCATACACTTGTAAAATTCGCTGAGGCTCCTAGGGAACGCTAAACCTGTGTTTAGCCAGAACTTATAAAACATGCTTCGAGAGCTA
>JAXHTT010000226.1:0-4116 GCA_034190055.1 Pseudomonadota bacterium
CCAAAAAGTAGAGGACGGCGCTGCGTTAAGTGCTACCGTTGAGGCTAATGGCGTTCAGGTGTGGGTTCGAGAAGGCAAGCCTAGTAACCCTGCGTTACTCACTCAAATTGAACATCAACTTGCTCGCCAGTAACAACTTGCTTAGCCAGTAAAAAAACAACGAACGCAATAAATTGAGAGTCAAAAAAGCCCCGAGCGTTTAACGTTCGGGGCTTTTTATTCTAGTAACGGCTATTTAAAAAGGCACAAGTTAAGGTCGTTTATTCGCTGCCACAAGATTGGCGTACAATAATGTCGGCAGGCATTAAGTAATCCTCCACCTCTTCATTGTTTATCGCTTTTAATAGCGTATTTACCAACAGTTCGCCTGCGAGTTTAGTATTTTGCTGAACCGTGGTTAGTGAAGGCGTAGTGTAAGCAGACACGGCAATATTATCATAACCCACTACAGCAACATCATCCGGAACATTCACTTTCGCTTGACGGAGCGCTCGCAAAACACCCATAGCAATAAGGTCTGACGCACAGACAATAGCTTCAGGAAGTTCGCCAGCTTGCAGCAATGACTTGACCGCTTCTGAGCCAGCATCCTCGGTAGAAATGGCGTTACGTTGGACACTTGATTGCGTCAAGCCATGAGACTGTAATGTTTTAAAATAACCATCAAAGCGTGCTTTAAATTCCGGTGCGTGCTCGCCGTTGTCACCAATGAAGGCAAACGATGTTTTACCGAGTTCGATGAGATGTGAAGTAATGCTTTGACCACCTTGGTAATTATCACACCCGATACTTACACCTGGATGGGCTTCATCTGGTGCGCCCCAGCGAACAAAATGTGTACCTTGTGACTCAAGCTGAGCGACTTTGTTCTGATAATCAGTATAGTCGCCGTAGCCTAGCAGTATAATCCCGTCGGCTTTGTTTGAATCTTCATATTCTGCATGCCAGTCGTCTTCTAAATTTTGAAACGATACCAGTAGGTCGTAGTTTGCTTGCGCACAAGCGCGAGTAATACTACCAAGCATGGCTAAAAAGAAAGGATTGATCATTGAGTCGTCAGACGTTGGATCTTCAAATAAGAGTAGGGCAATTGTGCTGCTCTTTTGTTTTCTTAAATTACTGGCGTTCTTATCTACCTTGTAATTAAGCTCCCGGGCAATGCGCTGAACGCGTTCACGAGTTTCTTGGTTGACTAGCGGGCTGTTGTTTAGCGCTCGCGAGACGGTTGATTGCGAAACCCCTGCCAAGTGGGCAATATCAAAAGAGGTTGCTTTTTCTTTCATAAACACCATGTTTTGCTGCTACGACAATGTTGTCGCCGAATTAGATTACCATATTTTTCGAATAGCGCGCGCTTTTTGCTATATATGCGCCTAAATGCTAATCAAAATTAATGAAGCGTTACTCATAAAGTACGTTTCAGCGGGTTTTATTACGATGGCTATAGTGCGGTTTTTGAGTGGATCGCTCTTAAATCAATCACTTGTTAGGCTTCTTTGAATAAAACATGGTTGAAGTAATTACGAGAGTGTTATACTCAGCAAGATTTTGAAATATTACGTGCATAAGGGGAACAAGCGAATGGCCGAGACTGAACACCGTCCGACCAATTTTATCCGTCAGATTATTGATAAAGACCTGGCTAGTGGTCTACATGACGCTATTAAAACTCGGTTTCCACCAGAGCCGAACGGCTTCTTACATATTGGTCATGCCAAGTCTATTTGCTTGAATTTTGGTATTGCACAAGATTACACAGGTTCGTGCAATTTGCGCTTTGACGATACTAACCCTGCAAAAGAAGACATTACGTTCGTTAATTCTATAAAAGAAGACGTTCAGTGGCTTGGATTTACGTGGGATGGCGAAGCGCGTTATTCTTCGAATTATTTTGACCAGCTGCATGCGTATGCGGTTGAGCTTATCGAAAAAGGTTTGGCTTACGTAGACTTTTCTGCGCAGGAAGTGATGCGCGAAATGCGTGGTACGCTTAAAGAACCTGGTCAAAACAGCCCTTATCGCGACACCGACGTTGAAACTAACCTTCGCGAGTTTGCCAAGATGACGGCAGGCGACTATAAGGAAGGTGAGTGTAGTTTGCGCGCCAAAATCGACATGGCGTCGCCATTCATGTGTATGCGCGACCCGGTAATTTACCGAGTCAAACATGCACACCATCACCAAACCGGTGATAAATGGTGTGTGTATCCAATGTACGATTTTACTCACTGCATTTCTGATGCTATTGAGGGGATCACGCATTCATTATGTACCTTAGAATTCCAAGACAATCGTCGTCTTTACGATTGGGTTATCGAAAATATCTCAATTGACTGTACGCCTCGTCAGTATGAGTTTTCACGTCTTAACCTTGAGTACACGGTATTAAGCAAACGCCGTCTTATTCAATTAGTCGATGAAAACCATGTCAGCGGGTGGGATGACCCTCGTATGCCTACTATAGCGGGCTTACGCCGTCGTGGTTATACACCAGGCTCTGTGGTTGAGTTCTGTAAGCGAATTGGCGTGACCAAGATGGACAATATGGTTGAAATGTCTATGTTGGAAGCCTGTATTCGCGATGACTTAAATGCTAACGCACCCCGTGCGATGGCCGTGTTAGACCCAATTAAGCTTGTTATTGAAAATTACGATGAAGGGCAGACAGAAACGCTGACTGCACCGAATCATCCTAATGATGAAACCATGGGTACACGTAGCATCAGCTTTAGCCGCGAAGTGTATATTGAAGCAGAAGACTTCCGTGAATCGGCAAACAAAAAGTTCAAACGTTTAGTACTAGATAAAGAAGTACGTTTACGTAACGCCTATGTCGTTAAAGCTAATCGCGTTGAAAAAGACGAAGACGGCAATGTAACTACTGTTTACTGTACTTACGACCCAGAAACATTGGGTAAAGATCCCGCTGATGGGCGTAAGGTGAAAGGCGTTATTCACTGGGTAGACGCAGCTACGGCACAGGCAGCAGAATTTAGACTTTATGACCGTTTGTTTAATGTGCCTAATCCGGCGGCAGAGGAAAACTTTACCGACGCTATTAATCCTGATTCTTTGGAAATTAAACAGGGCTGGGTAGAAGCAGGGTTGGTCAACAATGTTCCTGAAGTTGGCGCCTGGCAGTTTGAACGCACTGGTTACTTCTGTGTAGACAAAGACAGCACAGACGACAAGCCCGTTTTCAACCGCACAGTAGGTCTAAGAGACACATGGGCAAAAATGGGCGAGTAATTTAACTATTGATTACGCGCTATATGCTTAAATGAAAAAACCGCTTAAGTGCAAACTTAGGCGGTTTTTGTTTAAAGAAGCATGAAAGTTAATTGACTACTTTGGCTGGCAATCAAGAGACTGACCATTTACTCCCTTACTTTCATCGCCCATTAGGTAAAGATACATAGGCATAATATCTTCTGGTGTTTTAAGTGTTTCTGGGTTTTCTGCAGGAAAAGCTTGTGCACGCATATGAGTACGGGTACCGCCTGGATTAATACAGTTGAAACGCAGCGACTTGTTTTGATATTCATCAGCGAGGGTTTGCATTACACCTTCTGTAGCGAACTTCGATACAGCGTATGTTCCCCAAAATGCGCGACCTTTTCTTCCCACACTCGATGTGGTGAAAATAATTGACGCATTTTCGGCTTTTTCTAATGCCGGGATAAGGGCCTGCGTCATATAAACCATACCATTTAGGTTTACTTGCATTACGTCTTGCCACTCTTGTGCATCAATATCTTTAAATGCGCTTAGATGACCTAAGATGCTAGCGTTATGAAGTACGCCGTCTAATCGACCAAATTGGTCAATAATGGTCTGCGTCATCTGTTGATAGTGAGAGGGCGTTGCACCTTTTATATCTAAGGGAACAATTGCGGGTTCCTGACCGCCAGCGGCGATAATGTCGTCATACACAGCTTCAAGCTTCGACACTGTGCGGCCTAATAGAATACAAATAGCGCCGTGTGCAGCATATGTCTTTGCAGCTTGAGCACCAATTCCATCGCCAGCCCCTGTGATAAGAATTACTTTATCGCGTAGTAAATCCGCTGGTGCGTTGTAATCGTTCATCGTTTTCCTTCAAAAGGTTAATTTTCA
>JAXHTT010000227.1:0-4014 GCA_034190055.1 Pseudomonadota bacterium
ATTGTTGAAATGTATTCCTATTGCAGCAATAGCGCTACTAAACATTTTGCTTACAGGTTGTGCAAGTACTGAAAAGCAAAGTCTGTATGATGAAATTGGTGGCCACAAAACCCTAAACACTGTTTATGGTGTGGCTATCACCCGTATTTACACTGACCCTGTAATTGGTCACTACTTTAAAGGGGTGCCAAAAAAGCATCTACGAGACCAGCTCGTTTTGCAAACCTGTGAGCTTATTGGTGGACCTTGCGAGTACGATGGTAAATCAATGTTAGAGTCTCACAAAGGTCTCAACATCAAAGAGCGTGAATTCTATATTTTGGTAGAGTATGTTCAAGGTGCTATGCGCGATGTAGGCCTTACCTATCAACAGGAAAATCGTATTCTGAAAAAGTTGGCGCCGATAAAGTACGAAACGGTTTATCTTTAAACGCAGTAAAAGTTTGAGCACATAAAAAAACCTCGCATTGGCGAGGTTTTTTATTCATGATGTTTGTGTTTATTAGTTACTGCTCGGCGTAATCGCGTTGTGGTATACGTCTTGGACGTCGTCACAGTCGTTAAGCATGTCCATGAATTTTTCAAACATAGGCATGTCTTCTTCGCTAATCTCAGTTTCAGTCTGAGGCATCCAGCTCATTTCTTCGGCAATGAACGTAATATCTGGGTAAGCTTCAGTTAGTGCTGTTTTTACTTGATAGAATTCAGTATGCGGTGCGTAAACTGTTACTTTACCGTCTTCAACTTCTACGTCAGTTACGTCTACGTCGGCTTCCATTAACACTTCTAAGATAGCGTCTTCGTCGTCACCTTCAAACTGGAACACCGCTTGGTGGTCGAACATGTGCGATACCGCACCCTGTGCACCAAGTTTTGCGTTTGTTTTAGTAAAGCAGTTGCGTACTTCGGTAATGGTGCGGTTGGCATTGTCAGATAAGCAGTCAACAATAACCATGCAGTTGCCCGGGCCAAAACCTTCGTAACGCATAGGCTGAAAATCTTCACCAGCACCACCAGCTGCTTTATCAATCGCTTTTTCAATAACGTGGCTTGGTACTTGGTCTTTCTTCGCTTTTTCCATTAGACGGCGAAGTGAAAGGTTAGTGTCTGGGTCGGCACCACCATTTTTTGCGCACACGTAAATTTCTTTACCGTACTTAGAATAAACCTTAGTTTTTGCGCCGGCGGTTTTTGCCATGGCGGCTTTACGAACTTCGAATGCTCTTCCCATCTTAAAATTCTCTTTCTCGCAATTAGAAATGCTGCGTTGGGTTTTATCGGGGTACTTATTGCCTGAACTTTTTTCAGGCTGCGCCGCTTTGTCTTATTTGGAGTTAATGCGAAACGAGGCATTGTAAAAATTGCTAGGTGCAACCTTTCCCAAACTAAACACTGATTTAGCAACACAGAAAAATTGTACGAAATTCTACCTTAATTTTCCTCTAATACCAATGTGAATCCCCTTTCAAGGGACGCAAGCAAAGTACTTACCCGTTCATATTAGGCGTAAATGTACTCTGACCCCACACACTTTGGCTATGGTAAATGTTCTGTGGCCAAGTAATCGTGTGACTGCATTTCCTTTAAGCGGCTAAGGCAGCGTCTAAACTCGAAGTTTAGAAGGCCTTCGGTATAAAGGCTTTCTAGCGCCACTTCTGCCGATATAATGAGTTTCACATTTCGCTCGTAGAACTCGTCTACCATCGCAATAAAACGGCGCGCCACATCATCGTTATGCTGTCCCATTTCCTTAACGTTGGCTAAAAGCACTGAATGATAACAACGGCTCAACTCAATATAGTCACTCTGGCTACGGGGCCCTCCACACAGGGCTTTAAAATCTATCATCAATACACCATCAGCGTTTCTAAGCGTCGGTATTTTTCGATTGTTCACCTCAATATCTTCGCCTTCAGAGCCTTCTTCTGGTGCTAACTGAGAAAAGTAGCTATACAAGTTTTCCGTGGCTGCATCATCAAGTGGGTAGTGATAAATTTCGGCTTGTTCTAAGGTTCTTAGGCGATAATCAATACCGCTATCAACATTTACCACACGAGTATTCTGATTAAGAAGGTCAATGGCAGGTAAAAAACGTGCGCGCTGTAAGCCGTTTTTGTATAAATTGTCCGGCACTATGTTAGAGGTAGCCACCAGCACAATACCGTGACTAAACAATTCTTCCATCAAGGTACCTAAAATCATAGCGTCAGTTATATCTGACACGTAAAACTCGTCAAAACATATTACCCGCGCTTCTTTTGCTAACTTTGCCGCCACCAATTTCAACGGGTCTTGTGCGCTTTTAAGTTGCTTGAGTTCGTCGTGCACACGATACATAAAGCGGTGGAAATGCACCCGCATTTTCTTTTCAAAGGGCAAGCAGTCATAGAAGGTATCGACCAGATAGGTTTTTCCTCGCCCTACCCCGCCATAAAAGTATATACCTTGAATACCTGGCTTGGCGTGACCTTTACCAAACGCTGCTTTTAGCTTAACCCGCCAAGTCACTTTTTTTTCAGGCTGAGTCAATTCATCGTACAAACGCTGAAGTTCTTTTACTGCATTTTCTTGTGCCGCGTCATAATGAAAATCAGACGACTTAAGATCTAGCTGATATTTTTCCCATGGCGTCATCGCCGAAACCACTCCGTAAAAAAGTCAATAGAGGCGCACGCTGCACCGACCTGCTTGAATTTCTCAATTATGACCTTAATTTTAATGGAAATCACGGTAGAATCTCATTTTGAAATTTGGCATGCACTGAATAAATAACACTATGTGTGCGCTTTTCGGGTTTGACCTTGCTATATTCAGCATATGGTCGAAAGCAGCTTTTAGATCGTACAAGTAAAGGTCGGCTGCACGATGTTGATTGATTCGGAGAATAGAATGGAATTGTTAGTATCTCTTGCTTTGTTAGTTGTTGGTTTAATTATTGGCTTTTTTTCAGGTCGCTTTTTTCAACAAAAGCAAGGCGCAGGCAATACTGCACAAACTGAAAAGCAAGTTAAAGAGATCCTCGCACAGCAAGCGCAGCACCACATTCATCAAACTCGTCAAAGCTTAGAAAGCATTGAAAGTCAGTGCGATACGCTTAAGCAACAAATTGAAGAGTATGAAATGCTGCTTGAACAAGGCGGCGATGATGACAGCAAAGTTCCCTTTTACGGGGAACAGGCAACAACATATTTACGTAACAACTTGAAAGGGTCTGACAAATCGAGAGTTAAGCGTGTTTCTGACACACAGCCTAGAGACTTCGCTAACTCAGGTTCTGGGCTGTTCGTCGGTGGTTCTGAGCAGAATAACGCAGAAAAACAGTAACATCGGGAACTTTATTCCAACGTCAGACTCTTTTACTGAAACCATGCTATGTCGCATATAACATGAAGGAGTGTAAGCGAACATGAAAATGTCTTTTCGCCATTGTCTATTGGCATCTGCCGTTGTTGTAAGTTCATTGGGCTTTACTGCTAGCACACAGGCGGCGTTACCATTTTTTTCTGATACAAAAGATGAGGTTCCCTCGTTAGCCCCTATGCTTGAAGAAGCTACCCCTGCGGTAGTTAGCATTGCGGTTGAGGGCACCCAAACCTCAACACAGCGCGTGCCTGAAATGTTTCGCTACTTCTTCGGTGCGCCGCAAGAGCAAGTTCAAGAACGCCCTTTCCGAGGCCTTGGCTCCGGTGTCATCATAGATGCCGATAAAGGGTATGTCGTTACCAACAATCACGTTGTTGATAACGCAGACGAAATCACCGTCAAATTGACAGACGGACGTGAGTTCAAAGCGAAAAAGCTGGGCTCTGATGAGCAAAGTGATATCGCTTTACTTAAGATAGAACCAGATGATTTAAAAGCATTGCCACTGGCCGATTCTGACGTTTTACGCGTTGGTGACTTTGTAGTAGCTATTGGTAACCCATTCGGCCTTTCTCAAACGGTTACCTCAGGTATTGTCAGTGCTTTAGGCCGTTCAGGTTTAAACATTGGTGGTTACGAAGACTTCATTCA
>JAXHTT010000228.1:0-3996 GCA_034190055.1 Pseudomonadota bacterium
GAGCATCCTTGATGCTGCCCTTGATGTGTTTGAAGGTGTCTCGATTAAAGCCATTGATGAAAAATCTAAAAAGCTTCAAGCCTATTTTATCGCCGAAGCTAAAAGGGCCGGTTTATTAGATGAGCTTAAGGTAGTAAGCCCGTCGCTCGATAACAGAGGCAGCCAAATTGCGTTTGCCCACGAGGATGCTTATGCCATTTGCCAAGCATGGATAGCAGAGGGTGTCATTGCTGATTTTCGTGCACCAAATATACTTCGTGTAGGCTTTGCGCCACTTTATTTAAGTTTTGCCGATATTGAAAAGGCGGTAGCAACGTTGGCTGCTATCATAAGTGAAAAACGTTATGATAATGAAGTATTCAAGCAACAGCAGAGTGTTACCTAGCTAAATTGTGACTAAATAGTCGAATTTATTGCATTTTCTGCGTTGAACCTTAATACTTGCCGGTTGACTTGTCGTTGATGTCATTATTTATTTGGGTGTGCAGTTGAGAAAAATAAGAAAAAGCCTGCTTTGCACAGTGTTGTTTGTAGGAGCCGTTTTTAGCGCGCTCTTGCAAGCTGCATCTGAACAATCATTAGCACCTCAAAAAACAAACGAAGTAACCTATTGTATTGATCCCAATTGGGCGCCTTATGAAGCAATAAGAAATGGTATTCATGTAGGTATCTCAGCCCAGTATATGCAGCTTATTGCTGAACTAAGCGACCTTAAATTTAAGCTCGTTTCTACACAGAGTTGGCAGGAAAGCTTAGAGTTTGTTCAACAAGGCAAGTGCCAAGTCATCCCAATGATGAATACCTCCGATTATCGTAAGCAGTTTTTAGATTTTAGTGTGCCTTATTTTGAAGCGCCAAATGTACTGGTTGCTCAAACGGGGATGCCTATGCTGCAGGGGTATTCAGGTATTGGCAATCGTACAGTAGGTATTGTGCAGGGTTACCGCCAAGTTGAGTATATTTCTCGTCATTACCCTGGATTGCGATTAAAACTCATCCCATCCGAGGAAGAGGGCCTTAAACAACTCGCAAATGGTGAGTTTGACGTTATGGTGGGCTCATTGATGAGTGTGAATATGCACATTAATAACCTTGAGCTTGAAGATTTACACATTGTTGGTTACGCCGAACCGTTTGATTCTCTGGCATTTGGTGTTAATAAATCTTATGGCCATTTAGTAGAAAAACTTAATGTTGCAATAGCGCGTATTCCAGAGGCAAAGAAAGTAGAAATCTATAAGCAGTGGAATAACGTGCAAATCCGTTATAGTCGCAATTACACTGTAATGATACTGAGTTCAGTTATTGTATTGATGGCTTTGCTATGGCTAATTTCGAGAAACCGACATGTGGGTGGCTACAAGCGTATAATTCAACAAAAAAATGAAGAGATTAGTGCGTTACAGGCAAATTTGTTAGAGAAAAACAAAACATTAGGGTTTCTTTCGGCTTACGATACGATCACGGGTTTATATAACCGCAATCACATGATACAGAGAGCGGAAGAAGAAATATCACGCTTCCATCGGTTTCATACTACCGCCACATTAATCGCCATTGACTTAACACCTGTTGATGAAAACTTATTTTCTCACGACCCTTGTATTAGAGAAGAGGTGTTAAAGACAGCAGCCCAAAATTGCCTTAATACTGTAAGAGAAGTCGACGTTGTTTCAAGGTTCAATGGAGAGCAGTTTATTGTGCTTTGCCCACAGACTCAATTAGACTCAGCGAAGATTCTCGCTGACAGGCTGTTAGAATGTATGGATTCTCACTATCAACTAAGCGATAAGTGCAAAATTGCCATTGGCATGGCTGAATTACGTGACTCAGAAGAGTTTCCAGACTGGCTTGAACGCACTATAAAAGCGCTATATCAGTCTAAGCGGCAAGGCTACGGTAATGTAAGTATCGCTCAATAAGTAAAAAGCGATTCTTCATAGCTTGCCCCATAAGTAAATGGTGCGAGGCCTAAAAAGAGCGGGGCTCTCGCAGCCCAAGCACCCCTTATATTATTGGCTCATAGTGCCATTGGTGCGAGTCGTAGTGGATTTGAGCGCGATCGTACTCTCGCTCAGAGCGCCAGTTTCTATTATTTAACTTGGCAGAAACACCTGGGTAGAGCCTTTTATTGGCTATAAGCTTAACGTCGGCCTGATAGTTTTCTTTCGCTGCTTTAACGTCGTTAGCTTTATTCTCCAACCATTCCAGCAGCGCACTTTCATTGTTAAATAGCTCAAGGGCTTCTGCTGCTTTTCGCTGTAGCTCTTTAGGGATTTTTTTACCCTGAATAAGGTCGATTTTTTCTTTGTGTTTTAAGTTATTTTCGCGAATTTGCCTTAGCAACTCATCAAGGGAATCTTTGCGCTCTAGTAGTTGATTAAAACCAGGGCTGAAATCCACTTTCAACGTACTTCCAGAAACAGCGCCGAGGGTTCCAGCTTCAACTCTATCTTGACTGATAATGTCACAGGCAAATAGGTTGCCCATAGGCTTATCAATTTGCCCCACAATTACAGCCCCACCGCAACGCAGACGACTGTACGCAAGCTGTCTACCAACAGTAATATTTCCAGCGCACTGTATGTCGATGCCTTGACCATGTTGCACGTGAATACTCCCTGCGGCCACCAATTTACACTGGAAATCACCTTGCTTATCGTTGACCTTGCCCATCGCGCCTTCGGTGATAATAATGTCACCGCCAGACTCGATATATGCAGACTCTACAAAACCGTTGATAGTAACGTCACCTGCCGCTTTTATCTGCATTTTCTCGGTGACATCACCATTAACTAATACTGCGCCCTCATAGTTTACGTGCCCTGTACCAACGTTGACACCGTTACAGATAAAAGTGTCATCAATATTCATAACTTGGTCGCGGTATTTAGGCATTCCAGAAATTGACGACATTAGTAAGTTTGCGTCGCTATCAGAGACAACCGTTCCTGTCCCCATTTTAAAGTCTACCCATTCACCTTCAACGGCTGAAATGGTATTTCCTTTTACGTCAAAGCCAGAACGGCCTTTGGTAGGCGGAGTGCGGCGCAGAACAGGTGTGTTGATTTTCACGCATATCACTTCGCCTAAGTTGCGCATGTCAACCCGCTCACCTTCGTTCGTTTGCGGTCTCAGTATTCGTTCAAGTGCGTTTGGGACCAGTGGAACAAATTTGGAGTTTTTTCCATCTCGAGCAGGAAGCCCTTTGGCAATAGTTTCCTCTAAAACAGTGCCAGGCACTGCATTTCGAGCCTCTTTGAGCATGGCGTCTATTTTTTTAGTACTTACACCTCGAACCACTCTATTTTTGACCGCTAACGATTTAACCGTTGCAAGGGAAGGGAGTTTACCGCCATAGGGGGTAGTGAGAACTAAGTTTGCAGTCATGCCGTCTTCAGGCAGCCGAAATTCAACTTCGGCATTTTTACGTTCTCCAATACGCTCTTGAACCACAGTACCATCGCCTGTTTTAAAGTAATGGTTGGCCGTCTCGCAAGCTGATTTCAATGCCTTTTCTGACACATAAAGGCGCTTGGTTTCGCCACTTTCCAACTGCTGTCTAACTTCGCGAATATCAACCTCTGAAGTAAATTCAGATGGGTTTAGCATTATGTTTATATAGGTTCGTGATTTGTCGAAGCTTATTGTAACGCCATTCATTACTACTTATTCCCTTGCGCACGTGTATTGTTATTATCGGCGGAGGTCATCAATTCCTTGACTACGTTTTATCCCTCACCGCCCTAGTTCAACTATCATTAATTTATGATGTTATAAAACCTCCGTCAAAGGTTTTTAGCATATTGATACAGTGCTCGCAGTATGGCCTGTTTGTCAGGATTATCGCTGTGCTCGTGGGCTAAGGCTTCTAGTCTCATCATATAGTTTTCTAGGGTGATTGAGCCGCCAAACGCGGGGTCTGTTAAGCGAGCCTGACGATGATACTGCCACTTGGTCATCTCATCTGCGGTTAGTGTATTAGGGTAGTTTCGT
>JAXHTT010000229.1:0-3990 GCA_034190055.1 Pseudomonadota bacterium
ATGCAGTTTATGGATGAGTGTAGCAGCTAGCTTCCGTCGAAATGTGGTAATAAAAAAGCACGCCTAAATTTTAATTAGAGCGTGCTTTATCAACATTTAGATAAGATATGCTAAAAGGATCTGGGTCCTTTTAGCATATCTTACAGCAGGTCGAACGACTTGAGCTTGATGTCACCTTGCTCATCACCTTCTTTAAACTGCTGAAGTCTGACTAGCGTATAGTTAAGCGAAGGTGCGAACCAAGCAAAGGTTTCACGTTTTTTTGAGTCGCGAATAAGCTTCACTTTTACTGCTTTTACTTTTCCGAAAGGCAATGATAATACTTCTTCATCTACCACCTGCACACCATAATGGCGTAGTTGCCCGCGATAGTTAACAAAGTTATAGTCTAGCGACGTTTTACCTTCGGCAAGCTGCTTAGCTAGATCTATTCGATAAATTTGATTATCAAATTCACCGTTCCATTCAAAGGTTTCGCCATTTTCGACTTTAATCTTACCTTGACCTTGTTGACTAAACGTTACTTTTAGCTCTTTATCCGGCCCAGTTCCCGAGCGGTTATAGTAATACTCAGAAGGTACAACCGTATCTTTGTTTACCGTGAAGATCGAGTGCTCGCTGCGCTTATCTGATAAGAAAAACTTCGAGACCTTGGAGGTGTAAATCAAGGAATATTGTTGGTTGCCTAACTTCGAAAGCTCAATATTCGCTTCGCCTACGTCGTCACCCCATTTGTAAGCGGTATACGTAGCCTTGTAAGGCTGAAGCGGTAGCTCAGCTTTCTCTGCACTGGACATTGTTTGCGCGTTCCCCGAGAGGGATACCGCTAACAGTGCACCAACAGCAAAAGGCTTAATCGCTTGCATAACCAGATTCTGGTAGTTCTTGCTCATCTAAAACTGCCTTATTGTTTCGCATCGATAATCGACCAGCACTAAACCATGATAGTACTAGCGGATAGATGCGGCGTTCTTGTTCCTGAACACGCTCAGCCAAGTCGCTAGCTGTGTCTTCATCAAATACAGGCACACGACTTTGAATGATAACCGGGCCACCATCAAGCTCTGGTGTAACAAAGTGCACACTTACACCGTGCTCTTTATCTCCATTATCGATGGCTCGCTGATGCGTATTCAAACCTTTGTACTTCGGCAACAAAGATGGGTGAATGTTCACTAATTTTCCAGCAAAGTTATCGACAAACTCTGGAGTTAGGATGCGCATAAAGCCAGCAAGCACAACACAGTCAGCGCCAAAAGCATCAATTTGTGCTTTAAGTGCTTCGTCATAAGACTCGCGAGTATCAAAATTAGTGTGATCAAGGCACACGGCTTCGATCCCTGCTTCTCTAGCGCGCTCAAGACCATAAGCGTTAGGACGATTACTAATTACGCCGCTGATTTTAGCGTTAAGACGGCCGCCTTTTATTTCATCTATAATGGCCTGCAAGTTACTGCCATTACCAGAAATAAGTACGCATATTTTAGTTACACAGCTACTCACGCGTTGATCTCTACTTGCTCTTCGCCGTCTTTTGCAGCGATGTCACCAATAACCCACGCATTTTCACCATGTTGCTTAAGGATGTTTAGGGCTGCATCGGTATCGCTTTCGTCAACAACGATAACTAAGCCAACACCACAGTTGAAGGTGCGGTACATTTCATGACGCGTTACGTTACCGTTTTCTTGAAGCCAAGAGAAGATAGCAGGCCATTCCCATGAACTTTCATCAATTACCACTTTCGCATCTTCAGGAAGTACGCGAGGGATGTTTTCCCAGAAGCCGCCACCTGTTATGTGTGAAATTGCACTAACCTGAACCTCTTCAAGCAAAGCCAATACCGACTTAACGTAAATGCGAGTAGGCTCAAGCAGTTGATCAATAATTGGCTTACCGTTTAGGTCAGCATTTACATCAGCGCCGCTTACTTCGATAATTTTTCTTACTAACGAATAACCGTTAGAGTGTGGGCCCGACGAACCTAGAGCGATGAGCTTTTGGCCTGGTTTAACGTTTGTGCCGTCAATAACCTTATCAGCCTCAACTACACCTACACAGAAGCCTGCTATGTCATAATCGCCATCGTGATACATACCAGGCATTTCAGCGGTTTCACCGCCAATAAGTGCACATCCCGCCTGTTCACACCCAGCACCAATGCCAGTAACAACTGAAGCCGCAACGTCAACATCAAGCTTACCTGTTGCGTAATAGTCTAGGAAAAATAGCGGTTCAGCACCTTGCACTATTAGGTCGTTAACACACATTGCTACAAGGTCAATGCCTACACCGTCATGACGATTCGCATCCATTGCCACTCTTAGTTTAGTACCTACGCCGTCAGTACCTGAAACAAGTAGCGGCTTTTTGTATTTTGTAGGTAGTTCGCAAAGTGCACCAAAACCACCCAAATTACCTTTTACTTCTGGTCTATGGGTTTTCTTGGTAACTGATTTGATGCGTTCAACAAGTTGATTGCCTGCATCGATATCTACGCCTGCATCTTTGTAACTTAAAGAGGTTTTATTTTCGCTCACGGTTGGGCCCTGAAACTAAGAGGTAGAAAACCGCGGATTCTACCAGCAAGTCGGCACAAGTCCAATTTGTGACGGCTATTTTATGCGCTTTTTGATCTTTTTTATTTTAAGGGTGAAATTAAATTGAATATAAAAGACAATAGCGCGCTATCTTTTTGTGAATATCTTGCTAAATAAAATGTCTTGCTCTGATATTAATAGTGGACAACGTGAATGTTGGGCTGCTTTCAAGCTTTATTTGAAATGTGTTTGGCTCATGATTGGGTAGGTAAGGAATTGATTTTTAGAGAGTATGGAGTGTCAATGTTGACGGCAGTAATGCGTAACACCAATAAGGCAAATAAGCAGAGAATAGGTTTGAAACGAATACTGTGTGTCTCTCTTTTGGCAATACTTAATTACAGTGCAAACACGCACGCCGCTCAGCGCGTTGTTGTTAATGAAGCGCAAATTCAAGTTGAAGATCAAACTCAGCGCACTCAGCAAACAGCGCTCAAAAAAGCGCTCAAGCAAGTATTCATTAAAATGTCGGGCAGTACGAGTGTACTTGACAACCCTGGTGTCAGAGCGGCATTAACATCGCCTCAGTCGCTACTTCGTTCATATCGCTTTGCGTTTGAAAACAATAAGACCTACTACATTGCTGAATTCGACCAAGCGAAGGTCAAAGAAATTATGCAGCGAGAGCTGCTGCCGCTGTGGGGAGACAGACGCCCAGAGACTATAGTGTGGCTGGCACAAGAAGACGAGAACGAAACTCGTACTATTCTTGACGAATCACTCGATACTGAGCTTCAGCGCGCACTTAAACAAACGGCTAAAGAGCGTGGTGTGCCTCTCAGCCTCCCTCTAATGGACCTAACAGACAGCGTTAATATTTCTACCTACGACGTGTGGGGACGATTTGCTGAGCCGCTGCGTAAAGCTTCTATGCGTTACAGCGTCGATAACATTATCGGTGCCAGGGTATATCGCAATGACCCAAATGCAATACCAGATTTACCCGAAAACGTTGTGCCCTCTGGTACCGTTGAGTCTTTAAATAACGTGCTTAATGAAGAAGCTCAGGCTGAGCGTTACGACGATCAACCAAACGATTCAGCTAACGCTGAATCGAACCCGTCACTAGGTAATGGTGAGAGCCCAAAAAACGAGAACGCTGCTCTTACTGATCAGCCTAGTGGAAATGTTGAAGAAATATCGCCTACAGGGCAACTCGCAAACACAACGGAACCATTCACTATGGACGAATTTGCGAATTACGCTAAAAGAGCAGACGAAGGTGACTTCGCGCTGGATTGGGTATTCATCGGCGGTGGTAAAGTAAGCTACGGCAGTATTTATGGTGATTCACCTGAAGCCTTAGGTATTCAACTAGTTGACGCGTATTCGAATTACTTGTCATCGCTCTATGCGGTGGTAGGTATTGAGGAGTCTGAGCGCGAAGTGA
>JAXHTT010000023.1:0-33606 GCA_034190055.1 Pseudomonadota bacterium
GACAACACCCTCGTTGTCGTTAGCCACACTATCTACAATATCTGCAACGTCATTTACCACGTAACCAGAATTGAAAAAGACCTGACTGAAGAAAACTAGTTCAGGATTGTGTTCGGCAATAGCCGCCTTAAAGCGTGAAGAAAAAGTGTGATAAGGCTTGGTAGGTACGGTAATAAGTTCTATTGTACCCTGCTCTTCTAGTCTGGTCGCTTGGCGCTGGAAACTGTGAAACTCACTGTCTGTCGAGACAACTTTGTAAGGTGCAGCACTATCGATGCAGCTCATAATACGATAAAGCAATTCATGAGTATTTGGTGCAAAAACGATTTGCTGAGGCGCGCCAGTATTCAGTATTTTGCTAATACGCTGCTGCAGTTCCGGTACTAAAGTTTGGAAAAAATACCCCCACTTTTCGTCTACGTATTTAGCACTATCATCCCAGTAGTTAAGCATTGCTTCGCGTGTGCAGTCTGGCCAAAAATAATGGCTGTGACACGCATAATGCTGCTTACCTTTGTTAGCGTTGAGAAATCCCGTATAAAACTGCTGATATGCCATGCTTTATTGCCTAATATAAAAACCGCCTAAACCCTATCAAACTTCGATGTGTTTCGCATGAATCTGCGTCTCCAGCAAAACATTTATTTACAATTTAGGTGTAAATAGTTTTGCCCAAATCAACGTGCTTAATGATAATCCTTAACTACATACGCCGATGCAAAATTGAAAAGCTATGCTATATCCTATAGAGATGAAGTGTTTTTTAGGTCTAGTTAATAAGCTCCATCTGTCCCACGCAGACACATATTAAAGGTACTTTATGCGTTTCCCTAAATACGGAAATTATTCATTGGATATCTCAGGAAACGTTCTTGAAGTGTTTGCTACGGGAGCGTGGAACCTTAAAACAACAGAGTTTTTTATTGAAGAAATGCATGTGCTTATTGATAGGTTCGATGATAAGCCTTGGGCTGCCTTAATGGACGGACGCCGTTGGGTATTATCTACGCCGGAATGTCAGACCCGATTGGCGGATGCAATAAAGGTGAATATTTCGAAAGGGCTTACTCGCTCAGCCTATGTGCTAGATAGCGGAATGGTTAAGCGTGCTCAGCTAGAACGTACCCACCCTTCCAAGCAACGTGACATTGAAACAATCAACTATGAACGGGAGTATTTTGAAAAATACTTTGAGGCGCTTAACTGGCTACACAAGGAAGGGTTCTCACCTATTCGCTAGTTTTTAACGAACACGACGATCGACTCGAAGATATCTTTATTTTCAAAAATATCGGGGTAGTTGTACGAATCAGTTCGATTGACCATACAACAAACTTCTAAGCCTAAGGCGACGGCTTTAGCGTTACAGTGAACGCTAAAACCCAAATAGGCTTAGTACAACAAGCTATATACTTTACGACGATACTCAGACTTAAGCGGATCGCCATCGGCTAGCGCGTTCATCATATCCATCATTAACTTTCTGGCATCGCCAAAGCCAAGCTCTTTCTTTAGTACGGTATAAAGAAGCTCAAGCGCGTCTTGTGCTTTGTTCGCTTGCTGCAATTGTACCGCTAAGTCCACCTTAAGCTGCAGGTCATCTGGATTCGCTTTTACTGCCGCTTGAAGCTGGCGAATTTCAGGCGTATCTGCCGCTTGTTCCGCAAGTTCAATTTTCCCCGCCAAACTCTTATAGCGAGAGTCTTGATCTACCAGCTTAATCTCTTCAAGCAATGCTTTAGCTGCATCAATAGAGCCAGTCTCAACGTAGCAATCAATAAGCATATACTTAGCGTTTACGTTATCAGGGTTAAGCGTTAAGGCTTCTTTTGCCGCCGGTAATGCTTCGGCATAATCCCCTTGCTGGATCGCCTTGCCGGCAGTGGCAAGTAGATCATCTTCTGGGTTAGGTAAATATTTATCCAGCATTTCGCGAATTTGCTGTTCAGGTTGTACACCGGCAAAGCCATCGACAGGCTGACCATTTTGCACCACCATTACCGTTGGTAGGCTTCTAATACCAAACTGAGCAGCCACTTCTTGCTGTGCTTCGCAGTCTACTTTGGCCAAAATCAAATGCTGGCTGTATTCACCTGCCAGTTTCTCTAGTATGGGCATTAGGTCTTTACAGGGTTCGCACCAATCAGCCCAGAAATCGATAAGCACTAACTTTTCTTGCGATGCTTCTACAATAATTTGCTGAAAGTTTTCTACTGTAATATCCACAATGGTTGCTTGGCTATTTGCAACGAGATTTTCCATAACGCAGGCCTTTAATTTCTTGTATTGAGAGGAATATGGGGCAGACACTGTAAAATTACAAGGTTAAAGGGCGTTATCTTTATTTTCGGGATAAGTGGCATATCCTTTTTGTAAAAGGGTTATTTCGCTTTTGTCGCTTTCACGACAATCTACACCCTCAATAAATGTTAATGTAGTGTAAAGTTGCTCTATTGAGCTACGTTATTATCAAGCCACCCTACATCTTTAAGATTTGGCCGAGAGGGTTTTATGACTACACAGACCAGCACAGACACTCAGTTTGCTTCATTCAAAGAGTTTTACCCGTTTTATTTAAATGAGCATAAAGACGGCACATGCCGCACGCTTCATTTTATCGGCTCTTGGCTAGTACTCGGTGTTATCGCCCTGGCAGTATATATGGCAAGCTGGTCACTACTGTGGTTTATTCCGCTAGTAGGTTACGGCTTTGCGTGGGTAGGACACTTCTTTTTTGAAAAAAATCGCCCCGCTACATTCAAACACCCCCTTTACAGTTTGATGGGCGATTGGGTCATGTTTAAAGATATTCTGGTGGGCAAAATTAGCCTTAAAGGCGAATAAAGCTTGTGAAAATTACATAAAGGCGATACTGCGTTAAGATCGAAAATACCCGCTGTTATACATTGCGTTATATATTGCATTATGTTTCGTAAGATACGCAGCAATACGCACTTTTAACGGACAATCCAGCCCCTTCACCGCACACCCTTTACATAATGGAAACGAAAGCGATATGGTTGAGTACAAGGTTCGCAGCTTACTAAAATAACCTCAACGTTAACAGCATCACTGCGAACGCACTATCTATCGCGCTTAGCGCAAAAAGAATAACAAAAGGAACAAACATGTTTGTGTCTCGTTTCCCCCTTCGTCCTATGCGACAAGGCTTATTAGCTACTTCGACAGCATTATCTTTATTGGTTCTAGGTACGAGCCAGGTCAGTGCATTACAAGATTCTGGTTCTGATTCTGATAGCGTAAATGCGCTAACTTACGAAGATACCTTTAACTTAGAGTTCGTCACTGACCCTCAATTTCTTGATAAAGAAACCGTTATTTATTCCCGTCAAAGCATGGACATCATGACTGACGGTAGACAAAGCCGATTGTGGCAGGTAAACATTAAATCCGGTGAGCATCGCCCGTTTATCGGTGTAGATGAAAACTTGTCACAGGCTACCTTATCGCCCAACGGTAAAATGGTGGCATATACAAAATCGGTCAACGGCCGCGCACAAATCCATCTTTATTACTTAGATACCATGCAGTCTGTGCGTTTAACCAATACCAGTGAGACACCTCGCCAGTTAACCTGGTCTCATGACAGCAAAACCCTAGCCTTCACCCAGTTTACCGAAGAAAAGCAAAAGCCATTGTTTACCGGCATGCCGAGCAAGCCAAAAGGAGCAAAGTGGGCTGACCAAGCCACCTATATTGATGCGGTCCAGTATAGAGGTGACGGCAGAGGCTACTTGCGTGAAGGCTTCGATCAAATTTTCGTTTTACCTGTTGAAGGCGGTACGCCGCGTCAATTAACAACGGGGAAATTCCCGAGCGGTGGCACTCTTGCCTTTTCTAGGGATAATGACTGGATTTATTTTGCCACACCACAACGAGAAGACTACGCGCTGCATCCTTTGTTTAGCGACATCTATAAAGTAAATGTGAATACAGCGGCAGTTGAACAAGTTACCGATATTGAAGGGCCTGAAGGTAGACCAACCTTGAGTCCCAACGGAAAATACCTTGCGTTTACTCAGCTCAACGACAGAAAGCTTTCTTATCAGAATGGCGATCTGGTTGTACTTGAGCTTGAAAGTGGTGACATCACCCGTTTAACTGCGTCACTAGATAGAAGCTTAGGTAAATTCACGTGGCGTAAAGACAGTCGTGGAATCGTTTTCTCTTACCTTGATCATGGCGAGACTAAGCTTGCTACGGTGAACCTTAAAGGCGATGTGAAACCTATCGACGTTAGCATAGGTGGACAAGCTTTTGGACGCCCTTACACGTCGGGCGACTTCGCAGTTAGTGATAAAGGCGACATTGTTTACACCATGGCAAGCCGGACTGTACCTGGCGACTTAGCGCTTTATAGAAAAGGCAAAGACGATACGCACCTCACCAATTTAAACAACGACGCACTTGGTCATAAGACGTTGGCAGAGGTACAAGACCTTTCCGTAGTATCAAGTGTGGACGAGCTACCTATCGACGCATGGATTGCTTTGCCACCAGGATTCGATAGCAGCAAAAAATACCCGCTGATATTAGAAATTCACGGTGGTCCTCATGCTGCCTACGGCCCTCATTTTGCCATGGAAATTCAGCTAATGGCCGCGCAAGGTTATGTCGTGGTATGGGCTAACCCAAGGGGCAGCAGCTCTTACGGTGAAGACTTTGGTAATTTGATCCACCATAACTACCCGTCAGAAGATTACAACGACTTGATGGACGTGGTAGACGCTGTCGTTAAGCAAGGCTATGTGGATTCAGAGAACTTGTTTATTACTGGTGGCTCAGGTGGCGGCACACTGACCGCGTGGTCCATTGGAAAAACTGACCGCTTTAGCGCAGCCGTCGTGGCAAAGCCGGTTATTAACTGGGTAAGCTTTTCATTAACTGCCGATGCATACCCGTATTTTAGCAATTATTGGATGGCTGACATGCCGTGGAATATCGCCGATAAGCTATGGCAGCGCAGCCCTTTGAGCTTAGTAGGCAACGTGGTAACACCCACTATGCTGCTAACCGGTGAAGCCGATCACCGTACGCCAATTAGCGAGACAGAGCAGTATTATCAAGCCTTAAAGTTACAGGGCGTAGATGCTGCAATGGTGCGAATTCCAGGAGCTTCACACGGCATTGCAAGCCGCCCTTCTCGCTTAATACAGAAAGTAGGAAATATTGTGGCGTGGTTTGAACGCTATAAGAAAGATAACGACAGCGAATAAGTCAATACGAGACCCACTGTCTTTATAAATAAAAAAGGCGCTTACTTCACAATGAACAATGAAGTGGCGCCTTTCCTTTTTATCATCGACTCTTATTTAGTCAGCTTTAATACTTTGCCGTTAGGTGCATCGGTCAGTAAGTAAATAGCACCATTTGGCCCCACTTCTACGTCGCGGATGCGGTCGTGATTGTCGCGAACATACTCGAACTGCTCATCGGGCTTTCCATCTTCTACCTTGATACGGCGAAGGTGCGTAAATTTTAAAGAACCCACTAATATATCGCCGTTCCACTCCTTAAACATGTCGCCTTGGTAGAAGGTTAGGCCGCTTGGTGCAATAGACGGGTCCCAGTACAACCAAGGCTGCTTCATACCATCCATATGGGTTTTGTCGCTGATAATGTCGCCACTATAGTCAACGCCATAGGTAATCACAGGCCAACCGTAGTTTGCACCGCGTTCAAGGATATTGATTTCATCACCACCTTTCGGACCGTGCTCCATTGCCCATACCGCACCAGTTTCAGGATGAATAGTAACGCCTTGCACGTTGCGGTGACCATAGCTGAATATTTCAGGGGCTTTGCCGTCTGTGAAAGGATTATCTTCTACTGCGCTGCCGTCACGGTTTATGCGTACAATTTTACCGAAGTGGTTATCGGTGTTCTGCGCTTCTTTCATGTACTTATAACGGTCGCCCATGGTGACGTACAAGTGCTTTTCAGCATCGAACGCTAAACGACAGCCAAAGTGAAAGCCGTTATCGACAATAGAGTCGGCACTAAAGATAACGTCAACATTTTCAAGGCCTGAATTAGTAAGCTTAGCCTTTGCAACACTACTGCTGCTGCCCGGCTTGCCTTCGACCTCACTGGCTTTACTGTAACAGAAGTAAATGATGTTATTGCTGGCAAAGTCCGGATCGATAGCGATGTCCAACATACCACCTTGGTTTTGCGCAACCACTTCAGGCACATTGTTTAAACGCCCTGATAACTTACCGTCTTTCGACAAGCGCTGAATGCCACCTTCACGTTCCGTTACGAGCAGATCGCCATTTGGCAAAAATGCCATTCCCCAAGGATGAACAAGCCCTTCAGCGAGCGTGGTTACGGTAATATCGCTGTCGGTGATTTCATGCGCTTCGCCATGTTTATGGTCTCCGTGAGCTAAAGCGGATTGGCTGATCGTAAGCGCCAATACACAAGTAAGTGACTGCGCTAGCGCGCTCACAGGTTTGAATGGTAAAGCTAAAATAGTTGATGGTTTCATCGCTAGGAGCCTCATTTTAAAAAGCCGTGTACGCGTGAACACAGGCTTCTTCTATTATTTTTAGTAGTAGGGAGTATACAAAAAAGGGCACAGCGCTGCTGTACCCTTTGTGATAATTTCACTTGCTTATGCGATAAAGGTGACTAGCCGATTGAGCGTATGTTAGATCACCGTCACCGCACTTATATAGCGATTTACTTCGGTAACGTTGCGCGAAGCATCCACGCAGTTTTTTCGTGAACGCGCATACGATCACCAATTAACGCTGCAGATGATTCATCGTCTGCGTCTTGCGCTAGCTTTAACGATTCACGGCAGGTTTTCACAACTTGCTCATGACCGTGAGTTAACAATCTCACCATTTCCGTCGCTTCAGGCACACCTTCCACTTCTTCAATTGAGCTAAGCTCAGCGAACGACTTATATGTGCCCGGTGCAGCAACACCTAGAGTACGAATACGCTCTGCAATTTCGTCCACCGCTTCGGCAAGCTCTGTGTAATGCTCTTCAAACATTAGGTGTAATTCACGGAACTGCGGACCTTCTACGTTCCAGTGAAAATTATGCGTTTGAAGGTACAAAGTGTAAGAGTCGGCCAATAGCTTCTTTAGGCCTTCTGCTACTGCGTTACGATCGCTCTCAGAAATACCAATATCAATCTTGCTCATGTCACACTCCTTAACGTTAAAACCCTTGTTAGATTTACCTTCAGTCCATTTATCGGCGCTGAAAAATCTTGGTTTAAATAATATAAGTTAATAGTACTACAGAAATTTTGATTTAGATTAACGGTTTAGTTGATTGCATTCATCGCATTAATCGATGACTTTATGCATTCTGCCTCAGCCACTCTATTAATGGTGGTGATGGTGGCTTTCGCCCGCTTCTTTTTTAACAGGTAGCGAAACCGGTAGTTCGCTCGCATCGCTAAATGTGAGGGTTAGTGCTATTTCGCTGCCCTCTTCTAATCCTTTGGTCAGCCCCATCAACATGATATGACGGCCGCCTGATTCAAAAGAGACCATTTCGCCCGCTTTTATCTTAACGCCGTCAGTTAGCTCACGCATTTTCATCACGTCTTCCTCCATCACCGTTGTGTGGATTTGCGCTTCACTTGCTACATCGCTTGATACTGAAACAGACGTCAGTGTTTTATCACTGTCACTATGGTTATGCAAAGTAAAGTACACTGCGCCGGTTTTTGCCAAGGCAAAGGTTGCTCTGGCGTAACCATTCATCACCATAACGTCAGTTTGCTTACTGGTGTGCTTGTGCAGCTCTTTTGGCTTGTGGTGGTTATCATGGTCATTGCCATGGGCGGAAATAGTCCCAGACAAGCTTAAAAAAAATAAGCCAGCAACGATAACTAACGGTTTAAGCGATTTGGAAAAAAATGACATACAGCCTGCTCCGAACGAATATTCGTAAGCAAGTGTACGTAAGTTTGGCATAAGAAAAAAGAGAAATGGTGCCGACTGCCGGAATCGAACTGGCGACCTACTGATTACAAGTCAGTTGCTCTACCAACTGAGCTAAGTCGGCACACTTTAAAAACCGCTGCCTAGACAGCGGATGCGTATTCTAGCGATAAACGCGTGGGTGTCAACCTTTTAATCGCGTTGCTTCACCAACTAATTTCGGGAAGTACTCAAGTGGTAAATATTTGCTCAATGCCATGAGTTTTTCACCCAAGCTTTCATAACTATTAGTGGTGACATTGATGTGCCCCATTTTGCGTTTTTCACGTACAGACTTTCCGTACCAATGCAGGTGACTTCCATCAATGCTTAGCAGGTCTCGTGAAAAGCTGCTGCAACCAATGATGTTAACCATAGCACTTGGCCCTATGGCTGCCGTATCGCCAAGAGGCAGACCGCAAACAGCGCGCAGGTGATTCTCAAATTGACTGGTTACAGCGCCTGACTGGCTCCAATGCCCAGAGTTATGTACACGCGGAGCGAGTTCATTGACAAGCAGTTTATCGCCTACTTGGAACAACTCCACTGCCAACACGCCTATGTAGTCCATACCTTCAGCTAGTTTCACGAAAATATCGTGAGCTTGTCCCTGGAGAGCACCGTCTACGTTAGTTGCTGGCGCAACCGACACGTGAAGTTGCCCCTGGTGATGTAGGTTTTCAGCAAGCGGATAGGTTCTCACGTCGCCATTGGCATTACGCACGCCGATTAATGACAGCTCTCTGTCGAACGCCACCATTTTTTCTACCACTAATGGCACGTTTTCTAAGTCCAAGCCTTGGAGCGAGCTTTTTAGTGCAGGCAAATCAGCCTCATCACTTAAACGCCACTGTCCGTAACCGTCGTAGCCATCGCGACTCGCTTTTAAAATAAGTTTGCTACCGAGCTGTTTGACGCAGTCGTCTAATTGAGCGAGGTCAGTCACTATCTGGTGATCACAGTTTGCTACTTTCATGCTTTCAAGTAGCTTTTTCTCGCGTACGCGGTCGGCACCAACTAAAATACTGTCGATATTCGGCATCAACTTGTTTGTTTTAGCCGCTTCTTCAAGCAATCTTTCAGGTACATGCTCAAACTCTACCGTTAATGCATCGGCATCTTCTAGCGCTTGCGCTAGTGTTGTCTCAAGCGGGTTTTTGCTAACTGGATGTACAACGGTATCGTTGTTTACGTCCACAGCTTGAACCTCAATACCCAGCGGGCTTCCCGCTAGGTACATCATTTGAGCAAGTTGGCCTGCGCCGTAAACAACTACTCTCATTCATCTAGCTCCAGTGTGTTGCTTGAAGCAAGTACGGTCTCGGTTTGAGACTTTCTAAAAGCGATAACCGACTCGCGCACATTCTCGTCTTGCAGCGCTACGACTTGGGCCGCTAATAAACCCGCATTTGCAGCACCGGCTTCACCGATAGCAAGTGTGCCTACCGCTACACCTTTGGGCATTTGAACGATAGAAAGCAGTGAGTCTAAGCCGTTTAGCGCTTTTGATTTAACCGGACAACCAAATACAGGTAAGTGGGTGTGAGCGGCAATCATACCTGGTAAGTGTGCCGCGCCGCCCGCGCCAGCAATGATAGCGCTAAAGCCTTCATCGGCAGCGCCTTCCGCAAACTCTACTAGCAAGTTAGGTGTACGATGTGCCGACACCACCTTCGCTTCAAATTCAACACCAAACGACTTCAGCATTTTTGCGGCCTGCTGCATGGTAGGCCAGTCTGAAGTTGAACCCATTACAATCGCGACTTTTGCCATCTAGAGATCCTCGGGGTAGGTAAAATGGACAACTTTGGAAAGGCCGCGATTGTAGCTTAAATCCGTTCAAAATCCCACCGTAAATGGCGTTAAATATGGTCCCATAAAGCACATACGTTTATAAACGTTCACATCCTTTAGGCGGTGATCTATATGAACGTTTTACTCCGTATTAACTATAATTAATTTAAGTAAAACATGCCTTATAAACACGGACGCATCATCGCAATTATTCAAGCTTTGCGGTGTTGTTATTTAAATGGCGCAAGAGGTTATTGATGACAGATAAGCATGAACCCGACGTACTCGATGAAGTGATAGAAGAAGTACAAGACGTGGTCTCTGACTTCTTAAATCGCGAAGCCGCTCCTGGCATTTTGCTGATGGCCGCAACAGTGCTCGCACTCATTATTGCTAACTCACCATTAGATACCCTTTACGACCATTTAATTAGTATGCCGGTTCAAGTATCTGCTGGGTCATGGGCTATTGATAAGCCCCTGCTGTTATGGATTAACGATGGCTTGATGGCCGTTTTCTTCTTTCACGTAGGGTTAGAGCTAAAACGAGAGGTTTGCGAAGGTGAGTTATCAAACCCTAAAGATATTGTTTTACCCGCTGCGGGTGCAGTAGGCGGTATGGTGCTCCCTGCTTTAATTTATGTAGGCATCAACTGGGATAACCCTGTGGCCGTTGCAGGCTGGGCCATCCCCGCTGCCACAGACATTGCTTTTGCACTTGGTATTTTAGCGTTATTGGGTAGTAGAGTGCCTACTAGCCTGAAAGTATTTTTAGTTACGCTAGCGATTATTGACGATATCGGTGCCATTGTAATCATAGCTTTGTTTTATACAGACAACATTACGGCGGGCGCACTATACGTTGCAGCGGGCTGTTTGTTACTGTTGTGGCAAATGAATAAGCGAAATGTGGTCGACATCCCAGCTTATGTTTTTGTGGGCATCGTTTTATGGGTGGCTATGCTGAAGTCCGGCGTTCACGCCACATTGGCCGGTGTGGTATTGGCTAGTTTTATTCCTATGCGGGACCAAAGAGATGCGTCATACTCCCCTGTGACACGTCTTGAGCACGGCTTGAATGGCTCTGTGAGTTTTGCCATCTTGCCTTTGTTCGCCTTTGCCAACGCGGGCATAAGTTTTGGCAATATTAGTCCAGAGGGTATTTTTCACCCTGTGACCTTTGGTATTTTCCTTGGCTTGGTTATGGGTAAACAGATAGGTGTATTTGGGTTCTGCTTTCTAATGGTGAAGTTAAAACTCGCTAAGTTACCTAAAGATCTTAATTTCAAGCATATCTATGGTTGTGCGCTACTTTGTGGTGTAGGTTTTACGATGAGTCTGTTCATAGGAGGCCTTGCCTTTGAACAAACCGGTATTAATCAAATCTTTGATGAGCGTGTGGGAATTTTAGCGGGCTCACTCGTGTCCGCGTGTTTAGGCTATGTAGTCCTCCGACTCGTTAGTGATGCACCGAATGATGACACTGACGTAGCCTCAAACGCTAGTAAGCTCACGGGCAATACAGTCAAATAGCACTTGCTTGCGAATTGGCTTACTTAAATGCGCATTCATGCCTGCTGCTAAGCAGGCATTTTTATCTTCAATAAATGCGTTGGCCGTTAGCGCTATAATCTTAATTTTGTCTTTGTTCCTGCCTTCTTTGCGGATAATGGAGGATGCAGCAATCCCATCCATGATGGGCATCTGACAGTCCATCAGCACAAGGTCAAAATCATGTTTCTTCTCTGCTTGTACAGCATCCTTACCATTTTTAGTCCGAATACATTTAATATTCGCTGATTTAAGCATATCCATAACGATGTCAGCGTTAATATCGTTATCTTCTGCAAGCAAAATTCGTAAGCCTTCAGGCAGTAAAAGTTGTTGCTCCGGCTTCTCTTGATGATCGCCTTCGCTCACTGTAGCAGGTATATGGAAGGTAAAATTAGTTCCCTTGCCCAGCTCGCTTTCAACGTAAACTTCGCCACCAAGCAATTCAATTAGCCCTTTTGAGATAGCTAGGCCAAGACCGGTTCCTCCAAAGTGTCGCGTGGTTGATGCATCAGCTTGCTCAAACTTTTCGAAAATAAGGTGTATTTTATCGGGAGCGATACCAATGCCGCTATCCTGTATTGAAACTTTAAGCCCTTGATGTGCGTAACTAACGTTAACTGAAACTTCACCTTCACTCGTAAATTTAATGGCGTTACTTAGAAGATTATTAACAACTTGAGCTACTTTTCCAGCATCAATATTTAGGGCTTCAGGAACATCATCGCTAATATCAAGCGCAATGTCGTAACCCTTCACATGCGCTGCATGGCGATACAGTTCACAGGAAGCACCAAGCAACTCGCGAATGTCAGAACGCTGAATATCAAGGAGCATTTTTCCTGATTCAATTTTCGACCAATCCAAAATGCTGTCCAAAATAATCAGTAGATTAGTAGCTGAACGAGAAATCGTTTTTGCTCTTACTGCGATATATTCAGGGAGGTCGTTGTCTAACATCAATTCGCAAGAGCCAACGATACCGTTCATTGGCGTTCTTATCTCGTGACTCATATTGGCAAGAAATTGCGTTTTGGCAACGTTAGCGCCTTCAGCCTCTTTTAGCGCTAGTGCTAAATGCTCAGTTTTTTCCTCTATGCGCTTTTCTAAAGACTGGTTTAACTCATTAAGCTCTACGTTTAGCCCTTGCTCCACTTCTCTTGCCTTTTTGAGCTCACCAAAGGCTCCCTGCAAGCGAGTTTCTAAGGTCTTGAACTCGTCGCTAAGTGAAGACAGCTCTTGGATGTGAAGAGCTCTTTGCGGTGGCTTTTGTTCGTCAATTTGATTGGGATCGAAATTAGCAATGTAGCTGACAAGACGACGGATAGGTGCCCCTACCATTTTCGCTACAACATACCCCGTAAATGTGCCGAATGCAGATAATAACAGCAGCAACAGCAAGTCTTTCAGCAGATAATTACTCATTGATGCCAGCAAAAACCGCTTGTTGAAATAGTAGCTGACCTTCCAATTAGCAAAAGAGATGTTTTCGGTAAACCTCAGCCACGTTTTACCTTGAGGCCCATTTTCAACTTCAACGGCACAATCCGGTTCACAAGGGTAATAGGGTGCTTTAGTCAAGGGTTCCATTCCTAAACTATCAGAAGCATAAATCACCTCGCCTTTTTGGTCTTCAATAAGCATTGAGAAACCGTTAAGGCTTAGGCTATCAATTGCACTGAAGCTCTTTAGAGATAATGAGCCTTCTACAATACCCTTAGGTGCTCCTTTATTATCTAATATAGGCGCTGATAGCGCGACAATTGGGTCGTTACCAAAGCCGCGGCCTTGGAACACGTTCGATAAAAATGGCGCACCAGTTTGCATGACTTCATAAAAATAAGGCCGATAAGACACGTTGGGCAGGCCGTTTTGCTTCGCCTTTTCCAGCATACTTGGCGGATAGGCATGTGTAATGTCACCATCTGCATTTGCCACTAGGAAGGTCAGAAACTCAGGATTATGAGAGGCCACAATTTGTAAATTTTCACCGGCAGCTTTTTCTAGGCCACTTTCACTTTCGTTGTTAGAAAGTACTTGCGCTACGCTGATGATGGCACTTTGATGTTGGCGTATAAAGTTTGAAAGCTGAAACTCCAGCACTTTCGCATGCTGAGCCATATAGCTATGAATTTGTTTTTCTTGCTGATATTGAAACAAGTTCACTGATAAATATATTACCGCCATAGAGGCGACAAAAAAGCATCCAGAAAAAAAGTACCCAAAAAGGAAGTGTAGCGTGACTCGCTCAGATTTATTCGACGTCTGCCGCTTCAGACCATATATGGCTAAGTAAGCAAAATGACCTGTGATCAAACCAAACACACCGCTTACCCAGGTCACCAACACACCCGAGAACAGCATATTCACGTTGTCATTATCGAACAGAGAGTGCTCTAACAGTAAAATGGGTAAGAAAACGATAGACCAGAAGCCTGCGCCCACTTTAATCACTTGTTTTAGCGATTTATCGTAGCCGAAAAAGCTCAGTACTATCGGCAAAAGTGTGAGGCTTTCTTTACCCACAATGCTGCCTTCACTTAGCCACAAGGGAAGACTAATAATTAAAGCTGTGGGAATTGAAATAAAAGGGGTAAAGCGAAGGGAAGCATAAACTGCGGCACCTACACCGAACGTAGCTATCCCAGCGCTGTCGAAAGGCGGGTTGAGAGCATTTAGCCCAGCGCCTAGCGCGCAAACAATCAGTACTTGAAAGGCCAGAGACCATGAAAAGGAAAATGAGGTACTGCCAATTTTCAACGCATGTCTCCAGCCAATAACTTTAATGTTTCGCCATATAATCTAAAGTAAAGTTAGTAAGCAGCTTCACACCCAACTTCATGCCTTCATCGTCGACATAGAATTCCGGCGTGTGATGAGCAGGACTGTCCTCTTCAGATACGTCTAACGGCTTACCGCCCACCCAAACGTACAAACCTGGAATTTGCTCTTGGAAAAATGAAAAATCTTCCGCCCCTGTCACAGGTTTAGACAGTATTGTGTTATCAACGCCAGCGGTACGCTGCATAGTAGGTAGCATGGCTTTGGTAAGCTCAGGGTCGTTGTACGTTATTGGGTAATAGTAGTCCAGTGGTAGCGTGAGTTCTGCCTCTGCCCCCATACTCTCAGCAATCGCTTTTACTTTACGTGGAAGCGACTCGTAAATATGAGCGCGCGCCGCTTCATTTAGTGTACGGATAGTGCCTACCATTTCTACTTCGTTTGGAATGATATTAGAGCGGTTACCACCATGGATAGAGCCAATTGACACCACTGCTGCATCGTCAATAAGTTTTAATTCTCGACTGACAATCGTCTGAATAGACATGATCATTTGCGCAGCTGTAACCACTGGATCAACACTCTTCCAAGGATAAGCGCCGTGGGCTTGCTTACCCTGAATAACAATTTTAAACGGGTCTACTGCCGCCATAGTGCCACCGGCGTTATAACGCACTTTGCCCACATCGGTGTTGGCATTAATATGCAAACCGAAAATAGCATCTACATCCGGGTTTTTAAGTACGCCTTCAGCCACCATAACTTCAGCACCGCCTTTTTCTCCAGCGGGGGCGCCCTCTTCTGCAGGCTGAAAGATAAACTTCACTTTACCCTTTAATTCATCCTTTATTTCAGTAAGGATTTTTGCCGCACCCATGAGCATAGCCATATGCGTATCGTGACCACATGCGTGCATAACCGGCACTTCTTTGCCGTTGTATTCACCCATCTGCTTTGAGCGGTAGGCCAAATCATTTTGTTCTTTTACAGGAAGACCGTCCATGTCTGCACGTAATGCAACGACGGGACCAGGCTTACCCGAGTCTAAAATAGCTACGACGCCCGTTTTTGCCACGCCGGTTTGCACTTCTAAACCTAAGCTTTCAAGGTAGTCAGCGACATATTGAGCGGTTTTAAACTCGCGATTCGATAGTTCAGGAAATTCATGAAAGTGGTGACGCCATTTAATTACGTCAGGTTCTACTTTATTGGCTAATTCATCTACATTGATTTGAGTAGCATGAGAAGCAGAGACAGAGGCCAGACCTGCAAATGCAAGTGACAGCAATTTCTGATACATAACATTGATTTCCTTTGGTGTTTTTAAACAGAGTAAATCATCTCAGGAGAGAACACACCACTGAACTAACGATTGCTGTTAAAAATCAATAAGCAAACGAAAATACCCCATTCACAAGACTGAGGGTATTAGACGGAAGTATAAGAAAAATGCTTTATCGATGCAGGGAACAAAAAAGGCACCGAATGGCGCCTTTTTCATTTAATATCAACTTATTACTAAGCTTTTATTAACTTTTTTGTCTACGCATGGCGTCAAAGAACTCATCATTTGTCTTGGTCATCGACAACTTACTGATAAGGAAGTCCATTGCGTCAATTTCTGACATTTCGTGAACGATTTTGCGAAGGATCCACATTTTCTGTAGTTCATCTTGCGCTGTAAGCAGTTCTTCACGACGAGTACCAGAGCGGTTAAAGTCGATAGCCGGGAATACACGTTTTTCCGCGATTTTGCGGTTAAGGTGTAATTCCATGTTACCTGTACCTTTAAACTCTTCGTAGATAACTTCGTCCATCTTAGAGCCTGTATCGATAAGCGCAGTTGCGATAATGGTTAAGCTACCGCCTTCTTCAACGTTGCGTGCAGCACCGAAGAATCGCTTCGGCTTATGTAGTGCGTTTGCGTCAACCCCCCCGGTAAGTACTTTACCTGATGAAGGAATAACCGTGTTATACGCTCGCGCCAATCGAGTGATTGAGTCAAGCAAGATAACCACGTCTTTTTTATGCTCTACAAGACGCTTCGCTTTTTCGATTACCATTTCTGCCACTTGTACGTGACGGCTTGCTGGTTCATCGAAGGTCGATGCAACAACTTCCCCCTGAACAAGGCGGTGCATCTCGGTTACTTCTTCCGGTCGCTCGTCGATAAGTAACACCATTAACTCACAGTCTGGGTGGTTAGCAGCAATTGACTGAGCAATGTTTTGAAGAAGAAGTGTTTTACCGGCTTTAGGTGGTGCAACGATAAGGCCACGCTGACCTTTACCGATTGGCGATGCTAAATCGAGTACACGAGCCGTGATATCTTCCGTTGAGCCGTTGCCGCGTTCCATACGCAAGCGGTCTGCCGCGTGAAGCGGTGTAAGGTTTTCGAAAAGGATTTTGTTACGTGAATTTTCGGGCTTGTCGAAGTTAACTTCGCGAATTTTTAGCAGAGCAAAATATCGCTCGCTGTCTTTTGGTGGACGAATTTTCCCGGCAATCGTATCACCCGTACGCAAGTTGAAGCGTCGGATTTGGCTTGGCGATACATAGATATCGTCTGGCCCTGCAAGATACGAAGAGTCAGCTGAGCGTAAGAAGCCGAAACCGTCCTGTAAAATTTCTAGTACCCCATCACCAAAGATATCTTCGCCGCTTTTTGCGTGAGTCTTTAGGATTGAGAAAATGATGTCTTGTTTTCTGGCGCGCGCCATGTTTTCCAGGCCCATTTCCTCGGCCAGGTTAACCAACTCGCTTATTGGTTTGTTCTTTAATTCAGTTAAATTCATACTGGTGGGTCTTTGTGCTTGAACTTCGCTTACAGGACTTAAAGTCACTCTGTTCTAGTTTAGATTTGATATCACCCGGATGTGGGCGTAAGCAGAATGCTGCTCGGATGAGCGCTGAGGAAAAGTTAGCACTATATTTAACCAACGTCCAGCGTTTTACCGCCGAAATGTTAAATATTTTGATGTGCTCTTTTCTAAAACTAAATGCAAGTGCCCGTGATGCAAATAAAAACCGGCGCTTTATTCGCACCGGTTTTTTTATTTTGTCTCAATTAAAGATTTTCGTTTAGAAATTCTGTTAACTGTGCTTTTGATAATGCGCCAACTTTAGTCGCAGCAACGTTACCGTTTTTGAAAAGTAGCAATGTAGGAATACCACGAATACCATATTTAGGTGGAGTTTCGTTATTTTCATCGACATTCAACTTGCCAACTGTTAACTTGCCATCAAACTCGGTCGCAACTTCTTCTAAGATTGGTGCGATCATTTTACACGGGCCACACCATTCGGCCCAGAAGTCAACCAGTACAGGACCTTCAGCATTGATAACATCTGCTTCGAATTTATCGTCAGATAACTGGATAATTTTGTCGCTCATTCTTTTCTCCATTATTGGTCTGTCGCTGATTTGTCTCAGCCCGACCATAAGTGTTATATAGAAACTGTTTTTTAATGCAAGCACTGATAAGCTATAAGCTATGCCTACTCACTTAACTGATACTCATTTTTCCGACCTGCCGATTAACGGCAAGGTTGTTGACGCCTTAACGGCAGCTAATTTTTCACATTGTACACCAATTCAAGCACTTGCACTGCCTCCATTATTGGAAGGTCACGACATTGCAGGGCAGGCTCAAACGGGAACAGGTAAAACCATTGCCTTTTTGGTGGCTACATTTCACTATTTGCTAAGCAAAGCAGAAAATGCAGATAACAGCAAATCAAATGGCCCTCGCGCAATTATTATGGCGCCGACCAGAGAGCTCGCCGTTCAAATCTATAACGACGCCAAACTACTTAGTGAGCATACTGGATTGTCGCTTGGTTTGATTTATGGGGGCGAAGGTTATCAAAGTCAACGTGAAACTTTGGAAGAAGGGGTGGATATTATAATTGGTACGACGGGACGCATTCTTGATTACTATAAACAGAATGTGTTTACTCTGAATAATATTCAGGTTGCCGTACTAGATGAAGCCGACCGCATGTTCGATTTAGGCTTTATAAAAGATATCCGCTTTTTGTTCCGCCGTATGCCACCTGCAGGCGAACGCCTTAGCATGCTTTTTTCAGCTACGCTAAGCTATCGCGTACAAGAACTTGCCTATGAGCACATGAACAACCCAACTCATGTTCAGGTTGCCCCGGAGCAGACCACGGCTACTCGCGTTTCTCAAGAACTATTTTACCCATCTGACGATGACAAGATGCTGGTGCTTCTTACATTGCTTGAAGAAGAGTGGCCAGAAAAAGCGATTGTTTTTGCCAATACCAAAAATAGCTGCGAAAAAGTCACCGACTGGCTTACCGCTGATGGACATCGGGTGGGCTTACTAAGCGGTGATGTTCCGCAGAAAAAGCGCTTAGGAATATTAGAAGATTTTACTAAGGGTAACCTTGATATACTAGTAGCAACCGACGTTGCAGCGCGCGGTCTTCATATTGATGCGGTCACCCACGTATTTAACTATGACTTGCCTGACGATGCGGAAGACTATGTACACCGTATCGGTCGTACCGGACGCGCAGGTCAAAGTGGCGTTGCCATTAGCTTTGCATGTGAAAAATACGCGCTAAATTTACCTGCTATTGAGCAATACATTCAAAAGGCAATTCCGGTTACCGACTATGACCGCAGTGCACTGCTTGATGACGTAACCCCGCCCAAGCCTCGCAGAAGACGCACGCCTAACAATCGCAACTCTTCGCGCCGTGGCAACGGTAGAAGTCGAGGTAAGCCCCAAAACCGAAACAACAGAGCGCAATAATAAAGCGTAAGGTATTTTATAAGAAAAGAGATTTTATGCAGGCAGAACTCCAGCACGACGCACAGACCTACGGCGAGTACTACGCCGCTGTAGACTTGGGCTCTAACAGCTTTCACATGGTGATTGTTCACGTTGTTAACGGCAGTGTGCAGATAATAGGGAAAATTAAGCAAAAAGTACGTTTAGCCGCTGGCCTAGACGATGACTTAGCACTTGATGATGTAAGCATGGAGCGCGGCTGGCAATGTCTGCAAGTTTTCTCGGAACGTCTGCAAGATATCCCATCATCTAATATCAAAATAGTCGCTACGGCCACCCTTCGTCTTGCGACCAACGCCCATATTTTCATTCGTAAAGCTGAAGAAATTCTTAATCACAAGCTCAACGTGATAAGCGGCGAGGAAGAAGCGCGACAAATTTACCTAGGGGTAGCCTACACATCAGCTAACCAAGGTAATAGCCTAGTGATAGATATTGGAGGTGCCAGCACCGAAATTATTATCGGTAACGACATGCAGCCTATCCACCTTAAAAGTTTAGATATGGGCTGTGTGACTTTTATGGAGCGCTACTTCACTGGCGGTACCATAACCGAAGATAACTTCGAAAATGCTAAAAAAGCAGCCCAGTCGCTAATTGCTGAAGTATCAAATGCTTTTTTGTGTTTCGATTGGGAGAATTGCTTAGGAGCGTCGGGGACACCGCAAGCAATTACCGAAATCCTGGTAGCCCAGGGTATCAGCGATGCCATTCGTTTAGACTATCTTTATCACCTTGAAAAACAGTGTGTCGAATGCGGCAGCATTCAAAACCTTGATATCGACGGATTAGAAGACAATAGAAAAGCTATTTTCCCTTCTGGCTTGGCGATACTTATCAGCTTGTTTGAAGCGCTGAATATCAAACATATGAATATCTCTGGCGGGGCTTTGCGCGAAGGGCTTATCTACGGAATGTTAGATAACGTTACTGAAAACGATAGACGCCAACAAACGCTCAATCAAGCAAAGCATCGTTATCATATCGATAAAAACCATGCGAACTCAGTTCGCCATGTAGCGCTTACTTTATGCCATCAACTTTGCACACAGCAAAACATTTGTCACCTAGATACAGAAACTATTTTAGGGGCCGCTGCACAGTTACATGAAATTGGTCTTCACATTGAATATAAACGCCATCACGAACACGGTGAGTATATTTTAAGTCATATTGACTTACCGGGGTTTACTCGGTTGCAGCGCTCAGCAATTCGCGACTTAGTTGCGCAGCATCGTTTAACGATTGATACAGAAATTTTTGATAAGTACCACGAAGACTATCGCCCTATGCTAAAAGGCATGCTTCGAGTATTACGCATAGCAGTAGTCTTATGTCTACGCCGCCAAAACAAACATACTCCAGAAGTTTCGCTGCAATGTGATGACAGTAAGTGGACACTTACCTTCCCCGAAGGCTGGCTGAAGTCTCACCCTTTAATTAATGCTGAATTAGCAAACGAGTGCTGGCTACAGCACAAAGCTGGGTGTGAGCTTGTTTGTAAGTAAATACTCACCCCCTTGTTTATAAATTAAAAAAGCCGTGCTTAGCACGGCTTTTTATTGGATTGCGCAAATTAATGTCGCTAAGATTTAATTTTATTTACCATCTTGCTTAGCTAATAGCTTGGCAGCTTTAGGTGCAAAATAGGTCAGAATACCATCTGCTCCAGCGCGCTTAAATGCAAGTAAGGACTCTAAAATTACCGCCTCTTCGTTTAGCCAACCGTTAGCAAAGGCTGCTTGATGCATAGCGTATTCGCCACTTACTTGATAAGCAAACGTTGGCACCTTAAACTCATCCTTGCAGCGACGTACCACATCTAAATAC
Organism: Pseudomonadota bacterium; assembly: GCA_034190055.1. Lineage (GTDB taxonomy): Bacteria > Pseudomonadota > Gammaproteobacteria > Enterobacterales > Alteromonadaceae > Alteromonas. The sequence continues at coordinate 20,747 of JAXHTT010000023.1, forward strand.
GGCATACCAGGCTTCACCATCACCATGTCTGCCCCCTCTTCTATATCAAGGGCAATTTCATGAAGAGCTTCGTCAGTGTTTGCTGGGTCCATCTGATAAGTTTTCTTATTACCGCCTTTGATATTTGCAGCAGAGCCGACAGCATCGCGAAACGGACCATAGTAAGCAGAGGCGTATTTGGCCGAGTAAGCCATAATGCATGTATTGATGTGCCCCGCTTCTTCTAATGCCTTGCGAATGCTACCAATACGGCCATCCATCATGTCAGAAGGCGCCACAATGTCAGCACCAGCTTCAGCATGTGATAAGGCTTGCTTAATCAGGACTTCAACGGTTTCGTCGTTCATCACATATCCAGCCTCATCTAGGAGGCCATCTTGTCCATGAGACGTGAAAGGGTCTAATGCTATATCTGACATCAGCATTACTTCAGGGTACGCTTTTTTAAGCGCCCTCATCGCTTGTTGAGCAAGGCCGTCAGAATTAAATGCTTCACTGGCACATTCTGTTTTGAGCGACATAGGTGTTACAGGGAAGATTGCAATGGTTCGAATACCTAATGCTACCCAATCAGCTGCTTCTTGAACCAGTAAGTCAATAGAAAGCCTTTCAACGCCAGGCATAGAAGGAACGGCTTCCCTGGCATTTTCACCGGGCAACACAAAGACAGGATAGATTAAATCATCCGTAGTTAGCCTGTGTTCTGCCACAAGCCCTCTTAACGCATCTTTAGCACGTAATCTACGCATACGACGGAGAGGGAAAGGTGAAGAGGTCATAGTTTTTCCTGTAAATTTTTGTGTATTACGGTGTTTCGCCCTGAAGCTTTCGCTTCGTACAAGCACTCATCAGCATATTTGAATAAACTTTGCGCGTGTTCTTCATCCGCAATAATGGTTGTGGATACACCAGCGCTGGCAGTTAGCTTAACGGTTTGCCCCTCATATTCAAGCGGACTGTTTTCTAAGCTATGTCGGATATTCTCGGCAACGTGGTATGCGCCGCTCAAATCAGTATTAGGCAATATAATTGCGAACTCTTCACCACCTATGCGACACAAGTCATCTGTTGGACGATGGATGAGTTTTTTAAAGACATTTGTCACGTGAATTAAGCACGCATCTCCGCCGTCGTGTCCATATTCATCGTTAATTTTTTTGAAGTGATCTACGTCAACAATGATAAGTGATAAAGGCGTTTGTTCTCGACGGCTGCGTCTTCCCTCGGAGCGCAATCGTTTGTCAAAATGGCGGCGGTTGTGTGCCCCTGTAAGCGGGTCAATTGCGTTAAGCCTTTCCAGCTCTTGGTTTACCTCTGAAAGCTCACGCAGCGTTATCTCTAACTCGAGCGTACGCTCCTGGACTTTATATTCCAGATCATCCTGATAGCGCTTTTGCACTTCCAACAAATTTTCTTTAGCAGTATTCGCCTGCTTTTCCTGTTCAAGTGCAAATTCCTTTGCATCAATTAAGTCGTCACGACTGTGGCTGTAATTAATCGCAAGAATAAGCGCCAATATTAAGGTTTCGACGGTTCCGCCTATAACTAACAAGTCATTAGACGAAATAGGTAGTTGAATAATGTTTACATTATCTAGACTTGCACACAGCCCGCTAATGAGTAGAAAACCCCAAGCGATTGTGAAGTAGCGGGCTACGACTTCCCGCTTAAGCGACAGCCACACACCTAGGGCTAACACAAAAATAACAACAAGGCTCAATAGTAAAAGAAACGCTTTTATCATTAGCCAATAAGGCAGAACCATACCCGCGATAATGCTCAAGCCGCAAATCCAACTAATAGCTTTTGTCATCCTATCGAGTTTGTGATTGTAATCCTTAATGGGCAGAAGACTACGGGTAAATAGCGCCGCAAACATTATAGTAGCGTTTGCAAATACGATAATTGCTTTACTTTGAAACCAGCTACTTTCAGGCCAAATGTAGGAAAAACCATAGCCATGAAGGGTCATTAAGATAAGCGCTAGATTGATCACATAACCAGAGTAAAACAGAAAGGAAGCATTTTTAGTTGTGACTGTTAAGAATGCATTACTCACCCCCATTGCTAGCAAAACACCAAAAAAGATGCCTAACACCAAGTTTCTTGTTGATGTGTATTCTATAAATTCGGTTTCTTGCCAAATGCGAATGGGAAGGCGAATATTGCCGGATGTTTGAACCCTAATGATAACGCGCTGAGATTGCGCACTAGCAGGTAAGGGGAACAAAGGTTTGACGTGCGCAATATGCCTATCGTGGAAGGGTTTACTATCACCACTAGAAAACGTCACTTTGGGTTTGCTGCCAACTTGGCTATATACCGCAACATCTAAATTATCTAAAAGCGGATAGTCAACATGCAGGAGAAACCGGCTTTGGTTGCTTTGCGTAGGCTGAACTATCATTGAAAACCAGTGCACACCTGTATCCATTCCTAAGTTCACTGGTGGCGAGACCTGAGTCCACTCGCTTGTTGGAATCTGAATGACACTATTGAAGTCAAGTGATGCCCCTTCAGTTTCTTTTAAATAGGTTAACTGTGAAAAGCGAGGGGAGAGGCTTGTTCCCGGAGAAAGGTTTAGAAGAACAAGGACAAACGCTACTACGGCAAGGACTGTAATAAGAATAAGACCCGCATCATACTTGCGCATCGCTTTTAGATTTGCCTGCATATAAACCTATGTTAGCTGAGAGAAAACAACTCACAGCTATTAGCATAACTGCTTATACGCAATTTATCAGTGTCAACCTGCAGATATTCGCCTAATTGCTGAGCGATATGAGGCAAAAAAGCGGGTTCATTATTGCGCTTTCGCGGACGCAACGTCTTTGGAAATAAGTATGGTGCGTCTGTTTCAAGAATGAGTTTATCAAGCGGAATATGGTTTAAAGCATCACGCAGCTCCTCACCGCGCTTATCGTCACATACCCACCCGGTAATGCCAATAAAAAGGCCTAAAGATAAATAAGTTTTTACCTGTTCAGCTGTGCCCGTAAAGCAGTGAGCAATTCCGCCCTTCAATTGCGGCATATACTGAGTTAACAGTTGAACCTGCTCGCTAAAGGCATCCCTTTCGTGTAAATACACGGGTAAGCTCAATGACGTAGCTAATTTTAACTGCGCTTCAAAAACCGCTAATTGAATATCTTGAGGAGAAAAATTACGGTTAAAGTCTAACCCGCACTCACCTATAGCCACACACCCTTTATGTTGCGCAAGCTCACGTAAACGGTCATAGTCACTTTCGGTGACGTCTTTAGCATTATGAGGATGTACTCCAATGGTGAAACAGCATTGTTCAGAGTACTTTTTATAAAGCGCTACCGCTGCATCCCACTCTTTAGGATGAGTAGTGATGACGCAAAGCTTCTCAACACCGGCTTCTTGCGCTCGCTGGATAACCTCGTCGGCGTCAAAGCGCTTATCAAGCAGATTGACGCCAGCGTCGAACCAAGGCATCTATTTTACGCGCTTTACTTTAATGCGCTTGTTAAGACCTTCAACACTTAGGAAGAAGGCACCAAAAAGACCCCGTTCAACAGAGACAGCTTGTCCTTCCTCAAGCTTCAAGTGCGTTCGATCCGTTTGCTGCCAGACAGAACCATCGCTGAAAGTTAGCACATACTTATCGCGAGGGCTTTTCTTAATTGTATTAATAGTGACAGTAATTTCTGAGGTCTCTTTTGTTAAGTCGCGCTTATGCTCTAGACCAAAGTCATTTTTCGGCTTTGAGGGCACAGGTTGTTGCCCAACCTGCGCTGGGCGAGGGCGAGTTTGTGCGCTGTTATTTGGCTTATATGCCTTTAGCTGGCTCACTTGTTCGTTAACGCCTTCATATTGATTTAACGACTTTGCCACACCGTCGTAGCACATTAGGCGCTTAAGGCTATTATCTGTATTACGGCACTTTTCCATCGCTTCACCGATAGATTCAGCGTGTGCTTGGAATGCACTGAAAGCACAAAGTAAAGTGGCAATAGAAAGCAGTTGAGTTTTCATTATTATTCCTTTCTCTTTTTAACTTTTACGTATTGTCAGTAGCTTCTTCTGAGTCGTCTTCGCTTGGCTTTTTACCTGCATAAAAACCACCCACAATAACACCGACTTCAAATAGCAACCACATTGGTATTGCTAATAACGTTTGAGAGATAATATCCGGTGGCGTAAGCAACATGCCTACAACAAACGCACCTACAACCACATACGGGCGTTTGGCTCTTAGCGACTTGGCATCAGTTACACCAGTCCAACACATCAGAATAATGGCTATCGGTATCTCGAATGAGACCCCAAATGCGAAGAACAGTTTCAATACGAAGTTTAAGTAGCTCGATATATCGGTACTTACTGTTACTCCCTCGGGCGCAACACTTGTAAAAAACGCGAACGCAATAGGGAATACGACAAAGTAGGCAAAGGCCATACCGGCATAAAATAATAAGGTACTTGATAAAAGCAGAGGCGCAACAAGGCGCTTTTCATTTCTATATAAGCCCGGCGCAACAAAGCCCCACACTTGATAAAGCACATAGGGGATAGCAATGAAAAACGACAGCACCAAGGTAAGTTTGAAAGGCGCAAAAAAGGGCGATGCCACATCGGTTGCAATCATACTTGAGTTTTCAGGTAGCGTTGCAAGTAATGGCATAGCTAACAGCTGATAAAGGTCTTGTGCGAAAGCGGCAAGACACACAAATACGACCAGCACACTCAAAAGCGCTTTGAGAATACGGCTGCGTAATTCAATTAAATGAGAAATGAGGTTGTTAGCGTCAGACATCTATTGCTTTTTATATGGTTCTTGAACCGACTCGGCGGCTTTTTTTAGCTCATCGACACTTTGTTCAAGTTCAGGTGAAAGATCTTTAAGGCCTTGCTGCTCTGCTTTTTTCAAGTTTTCATGCAATTCATGCACGCGCAGCTGATGCTCAACCTCTTGCTTAAAGCCCGTTGCTACATTACGCACGCTGCGAATTGTATTTATTGTAGAACGCATGGCACCTGGCAGTCGTTCGGGCCCTAAAATAAGGAGCGCCAACACGCCTACTACCAATAGCTCCCAAAAGCCGATATCAAACATCAGGATTTTTCTTTAACGTCGCTCTGCGTTTTTGTCGAAACAGGCTCAGTCGCTGACTTTTCTTCAACTTGCTTTTTTTGTTCAAAGTCGGCGTCTTTGTCTTCTTCACTCACTGCTTTCTTGAAGCCTTTGATTGCGCCGCCTAAGTCAGTGCCTATACCTTTGAGTCGTTTAGTGCCAAACAATAGCACTACGATAACCAATATGATCAGCAACTGCCAAATACTAATACCACCCATAAAAATAATCTCCCTTACATCGTTGTGCACAGTATGCCATTGCCCGCAAATGCTTTCACCTGAATATTTACCTGAATGAATAAAGATTGACGTTTGGGTTGGGACAATCCATGCTTTCTATATCTTAAGTACGGATAGTAAAAATATTCAACTATGCTATTTTTTACAAGGAGTTAGTGAGCAATGCTGTGCCTTACTGTGGTCTATTGCCATTTGTTGCTCTCCACCACTTCAACGCTGAATAGCCCCTCATACACGTTGAACCTACCCGAAAACACGACCAATAAGAGCGCTGCTTATCACAATGACGTTAGCACCTCACATGCCTTTTCTTCTGATCTTTTAACGCAGGAGTATGACACTCAGCCTCGAACACAGGCCCAGTATAATGAACAGTGGTTTGATATTTGGCAGCGAAGTTTTACTGACACTATGGATTTTACAGTAAAGCAGCTCGATGGTTTGTTTGAAAGCGATAGCCTTCCCATCACTTCAGAGCGCAAAGAAGCAAGAGCGGAAGGCCGTGTACAATTGTCATGGGAGCCAAGAAGCAGCATGCTCTCGGATACCGACTTACGCTTTCGTATTCGTGTTCGTTTGCCTGCTTTAAAAGAGCGCGTTGATTTACTGTTGAGTGACAATGAAGACGAAACACAGAACAATACGATACGTGCAGCAAGAGACACCGGAAATAACGACCGCGATAGGACGACTATTGCACTAAGGTTTCGCCCAGAACAAGATTCGCATTATTCGTATAGAATCGGCGCAGGACGTCGCGACCAACTCTATGTCATGACGCGATATAAAGACGCCTTCGCCTTTTCTAAGCAATGGGCTATGCTCTATGACGCAGAGCTTTATTATTACACCCGAGACCGATTAGGCGCTGAACTTGGCTGGGCGGTGCAATACGAGATGAGCAAAAAGCACCTCATTCGCCAAAACAACCGCTTTTACTTTCGCGATGACACTAACGACTGGTTGTGGCGCCACGAAGTCCATCATTTATTCTCGGTAGATCAACATAACGCCGTTATACCCCACTTAATGGTAGAGGGCTTGAGTCAACCTAATTACCGCGTAGAAGAAATTTACGGCGGGTTTAGGTGGCGCAACAACATGCTGCGCGATTGGCTGTTCTTTGAAGTTGAACCCTTTGTATTATGGCTACGCAATGAAGACTTTAAGACGTCATACGGCATGGCGTTGCGCATTGAAGCCTACTATGGGCGAGACACTTAAATACAACTTAGTCGTAAATCACAAACGGAACCTTGCTGTATGCGCAATAGCGCAGTTTGTGAAAACGTGATGCCTCTGAAGGCTGTAACACGTGTATATTCCCACCATCCTGCCAGCGAATCATGCCTTTGGAACGACAAAGTTTACCCGATTCCTGTCGCCACTTTCCCTGCTCATTGCGTTTGAAAGAAGCAGGCTTTTCCAATGATTCGAGTGTGAGCTTCAGCTCTCCTGATGTTATTTGTCCGGAGCTGTTGGCTGGTAAGTAATTCGCCTCACCTGCAATTATACGTTTGGAGCCTTCAGGTGAGTGTGAAATGTCTTCTTTACCTTTACTCATGTCTACGATAAACACGCCTCCTTCGCCCAATACAGTGAAAGACGCGTTTTCAAAGGGCGCTTTTGCATCCACAATCAACGCCGTGGTTTCATCGACACCAAAGCCAAACGATTGGCCGCTTGACGCTGTGGCCGCGATGAGACGAACTTCGCGATCACGTTCTGAAAAATGAGTATCAAGTAAGCCAAAATTGAAAAGCCCTAAACCACCAGCAGGGTTGATAGTCATTGCACCATCGGTTAGTTGACTTTCACATTGAGCGCTGTCCTCGCAGCGTTGTGATGTAGGATTAATCCCATACACACCACCAGATAAGACCCCAATAGAATTTCCGCTTGTTAACATGGGAACAGGTCGACGATTGTTGTATCCACCAGCCTGTACTGCTGTTCCTGCACTGGTCCCCCCTACTACAAGCCGGTCGTCTCGCCAGAGTTCACGCAGTTCAATAAGAAAGTCGCTGGGTTCTCCTGTTGGAGTACTTAGCGCAGCAAGGGTTTTACTTTGGTCTCCGCCGTTGAAAAATAAGCCATCGAGACTAGATAGTGTATTTATGGTCAACTGGTTGTCTTCACACCATGAGCGTTGTTTGCTCGTACGCTCAGGGTATAACCTCTCTTTGTCAAACAGCGAATTCTGCGCTCTGAAAAACGCTAGATTGTTACAGCCTTGACCTCCCAGACTTTTAACATAAACGGCCTGCTGAAAAGCGGGAGTTAATGGGAGCCAAACCACTTCTACGTTAGGTTGCTGGAAAACACCTGTGTAAAAGTCGACCGCTTCAAATGGGTCGCGTGACGATGCCGTTACAATACCGATGGTCGTTCGAGCGCTTGTATCGGCGTTCCCGTCTTTCGCAATTTTAGCCTGTCGTTTAGCATGTGCAGCCTCAATAAACGCGTTATAGATATCAACTGATGCCCTAGCTTTTGTATTTGTTAAGGATACTTGCTCTTGTAATCGGTTGCCTAGCTCATCTGTTTGCTGCGCCTCTAGGGAGTCCAACAAAATGAAGTAGTCAGTATCAGAAAGGGAGCGAATATCGCTGTTTGATAACTCGGCATCATTGAGGGCATCTAGCAGCGCATTTTTTGTATATAACCGCTCACCTTCAGATGAATACACACTCACTAATTTTGAATATAAAAAATCATTGTTTTGTGAGTATTTGTTCGCCAAATCCTGATATCTACGCAGTGACTGCTGATTTATTTCGTACAAAATTTCCGCTTTCCCAGACGCAAAGTTTGACGGCGAACTGCAGTTTTTCGTTGACATACTCGAACATGTTTTTAATGCACCGCCCGCCAAAACAAGATTAGGGGATGAGAAACAAAACGTAGAAAATACAGAAAGATAAAAACATATAAACAATGAAGCTAGTGTTTTAAAACTACCTTTAATGTAGTAAGAACTTGTACGCAAAAAAATAACTTTCATTAAAACCAACGGAACATTTAATTGATTGACTTTTATTCACCGTAGTGTTAACTAATTATTAATGTCAACGGTTAAGTTTACACCGTACAACAATATTTGATTCAGGCGAAATGCATAATTCGTCATAACACTGGTTTTTATAAATGCTCAAGAAAGCTGCCAACCTAGGCAACTATCGCTATCAAAACTTTTACTTGTCGGAGTGGTTCGACGAGTAGCTCCTGCGCCCTTCAATTCATTGAAGCGGTCACGCTGCGCCTTGCAGCAAATTTTTATCTAAACAAGTGTTGAATCGCGCAAAAAGCGGCATTAGACCGTGCGCGTTATGGGGATCACAATAATGAAAAAATCAACGTTAGTTCACAAATTAGGTGTGTCTGTTGGCACGCTAAGCTACCTATCGCTTTGTATATCTGGCGCTGTGTTTGCGCAATCTGTATCAGCACAAGAAACGAGCGAAGAAGAGGTTGTAGAGCGCATTCAGGTCACCGGCAGTAATATACGCGGTGCGGATATGCAAGGTGCGCAGCCGCTAACCATTCTAACTTCAGAAGATATTGCACGCACAGGCGCATCTACCATTTCAGAGCTAATGCGTACGGTAACGCAAACCCGTGGAGGCGTTGGTACATTTGACACCACCCAAAGTGGAGCGACATCAACCTCTACACCACCCGGTCAAGCGGCAGCTTCACTTCGAGGCATTGGGCCCTCTTCAACATTAACGCTTGTGAACGGACGCAGAATTGCAGCCAGTTCATTTGCTTCTGGTACTGAGAATTTTGTTGATATCAATAGTATTCCCGCCTCTGCGGTAGAGCGTGTAGAAGTGCTGGCAACGGGTGCATCGGCGATTTATGGTGCAGACGCTGTTGCTGGTGTTATTAACTATATTCTTAAAAACGATTATGAAGGGCTAGAGCTTCAAACTAATTACGAGAATACCACCAATGGCAATGATCATGGTGCCTTCAATGTTCAAATGCTGTGGGGTAAAAATTTTGATAACGGCAGTAATTTAACGACGTTCTTCGACTACTTCGATAGAAAAGCGATAAGGGCAACCGATTTTTCGCAAACACGCGATCCTATTTTGGAGAGTAGTTACTCGTATCTTGCCAAAGGCCAGCCCAACATTTTCTTTCGTAGTACGATAGACCGCTATGAAATGCCTGCACCTAACTGCCCTGATGAGCTTACAATAACGGAGCTCGATGAGGAAATTTGTGCATATTATGCCAATGAAGATGACTATTTCGAAACGCCGCTAGAAACCTTGTCAGGTGGCTTCACCTATACGTATCAAGGTAACGACTTTACCTGGCGAACAGACCTACTGGCCTCGCATACCAAATCGACTTCGTTCTCAACGCCTTCGCCCATTAATCAAGTAAACGATGAAGAAGGTGCATGGATAGGAATTGAGGCCCTAGATGCATTAGAAGAAGGGGCGCGTAATACAATTTTAAACAACTTAGAAGATATTTCTTTCTTCTCTCAATTAGATCGCGAAATAGACGGCTTTCAATATGATGCTCGATTTGCCTCGCCGCGTACCGTCGAAATAGAAACTGACGCTATTCGCCTGGTTTCGTCTTTACAGGGGTACTTTGGTCAATGGGAATGGGAAGCTGGCGCCCTGTACTCTCGCAGTGAGTCTGAACAGGTTGCAACACAAGGTATCTACAACCGCTATCTATATACGGCGGCCGTTCACGGAGAGCTCTGTGATACTGTCGAGATTGCGCAGTATGATAGCACAAACGATATTTTAAGCTGTGGCAGCGGCGCACTGTTACCTGCCTATAATCCCTTCCTAGTAGGCAATGCGCAGAACGACGCTATTTTGGGCTTAACACAAGCACGCCCCACTCGTGATGGAACCAGCGAAATGTTCGGCTTAGATGCCAAAATTAACGGTGAAATAGCGCAGTGGAATGGCAATGCTGTGTTACTGGCTGCTGGAGTTGAATTAAGACGGGAAGAAATCACTGATTTGCCGTCTTTAGACTCACAAGCAAGAGCTGAAAATGACTTTCTTGTCGATGTTTTTGGATTCGGTTCAAGTGCCTCAGCGGCAGACAGAAATCAGATGGGCATTTTTACTGAACTCTTCGTTCCTGTTACCGATCAATTTGACATTAGTCTTGCGGGCCGTTTTGACGATTACAATGATTTTGGCAGCACGTTTAATCCAAAAGTGGGCTTCACCTACCGCCCTATTGATGACTTAGTACTTCGCGGCTCGTGGTCTACAGCGTTCCGTGCGCCTTCTTTGACTCAAGCTGGCGTACAGCTGCGAACGACTCGCGCGTCTTTCGACTGTTCAGTGAACGAAGCCGTTTCAGATTTGTATTGCGAGGGGCAAGGTAGCGTTCGCGGCAATAACGTACTTGAGCTTGGTAACCCAGCGCTACGCGCTGAAGAGTCTGAAACGTACTCATTTGGTTTTGCCTATAGCCCAACTGAAAACACCACGATTACGGTTGATTACTGGACCTTCGATCACGAAGACATTGTCGATACCAATATGACCGGAGTTTTAGATCGTGCCATTACCGATGCTTCACTTCGCCATTGCGGTGTATTGGATGAGGGAGAGATAGGTATTTCGTACTTAGAAGACCTATGTTTGGTAACCGATAATGCAGGGAATACCATTGAAGATGAGGGCGCTAACTTAACTGAAATCCTCAATGCTTGGATTGACTTTGACGACCCGCGCTTTTTTGAGTTACCCCTGTTTAGAGATCATATTTTATTGCTTGATAATACGGGCACTCAAGAACTCGAAGGTATCGACTGGGACCTAGACCATGACTTTCAGTTAGATAGTGGCACGTTGGAGCTAGGATTTTCTGGCACTCACTACCTGACCTACGACCGCAATAGACCTGGTTCTGATGAAATTGAGTCATTAGCGGGTACTTTCCTTTACCCTGAAACCGTGGCCACAGCTGAACTTTTCTATGTTCAAGAGGATTGGTACGTAGGCGCTTACGTCTTCTATACCGGCAGCTATGATGACGATATCGTTCGTTTACGTGGCAGAGAAATCGACGAGCTAATTGAGTTGGGCGCCATCGAAGATGAAGATGATACCCGCGATGTAAGCAGCTGGACTACCGTAACACTCAGCGCGGGCTATTACTTTGAGAATGCTGACTTACGCCTTACTGTCGACAACGTATTTGACCGAGATGCCCCTACGGCTTATGGCTCTGGTAGAGGTTTTGATGCCTTTAACCATGACCCATTTGGTACGCGCTACACACTTGCGTTTAGCTACTATTTTCACTAAGTGAGAACAGAGGGCGTTAAGCCCTCTTCACTTTCGGAGGTAAGGTTGCAACATTCACCTTCAACATCGCGAATGCCTGATGCATTCGTCATTTTATTCTTTGTAATACTGCTAGCAGGGCTAGTGTCTTGGCTAGTTCCTGCTGGTACCTTTGACACAAAAAGTATCACTGCATCAGACGGTAATATTAAAACCGTGCTTGATGCCGATAGCTTCAGATATGTAGAAGAGAGCCGTGGTTTTGTGTTATTCGATGGCACAGGCAACACAACGGGAATAGCGAACTATGCCTTTGATGGCATGGTCTCTGGCGATAAATGGGGCGCTGCAGTCGGCGTTATCGCTTTTATTCTTATCGTTGGCGGCGCCTTCGGCATTGTGATGCAAACAGGCGCTATCAACAACGGTATTATGGCGTTGATAAAACGCTATCAACACGCCGACAACCTTTTGCTCCCTGCTTTATTCTTGCTGTTCTCATTAGGTGGGGCAGTATTTGGAATGGGCGAAGAAGCCATTGCATTTTGTATTGTGTTAGTGCCGCTAATGACCGCCATGGGCTATAACGGCATCATGGCGGTGCTTGTCACTTATGTGGCGACGCAAATCGGCTTTGCCACAAGCTGGATGAACCCTTTTTCTGTTGCCATAGCACAAGGCATTGCCGATGTGCCGTTAATGTCCGGCCAATATTTTCGCATGGCCATTTGGGCTCTATTTACCGCTTTTGGTTTAACCTTCACTTTGCGTTATGCAAAACAGCTAAAAAATAATAACCAAGCGTTTAATGGTGCAGCTTCAGTAAATAAACAAGCGTCCTCTTTAAAGTTCACGTCATCTACTGCATCAACAAATGAACTCACTGAGCCGCATTTTTCCATTACCGACAAACTTATTCTTGCCGCCTTTTTTGCCTGTATTTGTTGGGTAATGTGGGGGGTGATTATTCATGCTTATTACATCCCACAAATTGCTTCACAATTTTTCTGTATGGGCATCATGATAGGTGCCATCGCGTGGATTGGCGGACGCATGCGAGTCAATGATATTAGCGCGGCGTTTGTTAGCGGTGCACAATCGCTGCTGCCTGCCGCCCTCATTGTAGGTATGGCCAAAGGCATCGTATTGGTACTTGGCGGTGACGATGTGACTTCACCTTCTGTGCTGAACACCTTGCTATATCACACGGGTAGCGCATTATCACAAACTGGT
>JAXHTT010000230.1:0-3981 GCA_034190055.1 Pseudomonadota bacterium
AGGCAAACCTGTTAGCCCCATATAAAACACAGCGGTTTGATTTTTTTGGGCAAGAGCAGGCCAGTTAAGTTCTATAGTGCCGTTTTTTAAATGGCCTGTAGCAAACACGACAGACTGTGCATGGTCTCTATGGGTAAGCGGAATACCAGCATAGCTTGATGCGCCGTTTGCTGCGGTAATGCCGGGAACAACCTGAAACTCAATACCATGCTGAATAAGGGTTTGAATTTCCTCTCCGCCACGACCAAATATGAAAGGATCGCCGCCTTTCAAGCGCACCACGCGATTACCTTTTTTCGCTTCATCAACCATTAGCTGATTAATATCGTCCTGAGGAAGCGTGTGATTGCTTTTGGCCTTACCTACATAGATTTTCTCAGCATCGCGACGCACAAGCTCAAGAATTTGTGGTGAAACTAAGCGGTCGTAAACAACAACGTCAGCTTTTTGCATTAAGCGAAGAGCCCGAAAGGTAAGTAAGTCTGGATCGCCAGGACCTGCCCCTACCAAATACACTTGTCCTTCGACTTTTTTGTCTTCAGCGGCAGCTTGCAGTGCTAAGTCAAACGCTTCATCAGCTTTTTGGTCTTGGCCCTTTTCAACCATTTCTGCAATGTCGCCGTCAAGAACGTCTTCCCAAAAGTAACGTCTTGCAGTAACACCGTTAAGTGTCTGTTTTACTTTTTCGCGGAATTTTTCAGAAAACGCGCCCAATCGACTTAAATTGGCCGGCAGAACAGTCTCTAATTTTTGTCGTAAATAACGCAGCAAAACTGGCGCAACACCGCCACTACTCATAGCAATGATAATAGGGGAGCGGTCAACAATAGAAGGGGTAATAAACTGGCATAGTGGCGTGTTATCTACCACATTAACCAACACTTTGCTGGCGCGAGCTAAGTCATGAATATGCTGGTTAACATCGCCCTTGTCGGTGGCAATAAACACCATGTCTTTATGGGTAAGGTCGCTATTTTCAAACTCACGTTCAATCAGCGTGACTTTCTCATTTAACGCTAGTTGCTTAACCGTGTCACAAACCCAAGGAGCAACCACTGTAATGGTCGCAGGTGTCTTCATAATAAGCTCTAGCTTACGGGCTGCCACTTCACCGGCCCCAACAATAAGGACATTGAGTTTTCTAGCGTCTAGGAATAGCGGAAAGTAATCCATAAAGGTTTTCTTAGCTTTAAATACAAAAAAAGAACTGACACTATTTTGCGCCAATTCTTTTTAATTAGAAAACAACGAAAACAGCCTTCATATTGCAATTAGTTATATAAAGGCTGAATGTGTTGCTATTTAGTTCTTACGCTTACGGTTTTCGCGGTCTCCACGATTGCCTCGGTCTTCACGGTTGCCGCGAGGTGCTCTGTCGCCGCGATTACCACGACCTTCACGCTTAGCTGGTGGCGTATCAGACCATTCGCGAATATTTAAACGCTGTCCAGCAACACGTGTGCCTTGAAGCGTATCGCGGGTTTCCTTAGGCATGCCGTCAGGAAGGTCTACCGTGCTAAAGTTGTCATAAATTTCGATAGCGCCAATGTGCTTCGAGTTTATGTTTGCTTCGTTCGCAATAGCGCCAACGATGTTGCCAGGCTTAGCACCGTGAACATGACCTACTTCAATACGGAAACGCTGCATGCCTTCTTCTGGCTTGCGGTTACCACGTGGCACTCTTGGCTTTCTTTCGCGACCATCGCGAGAGTTTCTATCACGGTTGTCGCGAGGAGGCTTGCTATTGATGTCTGGTCGATCTGATTCTTTAAGAATTAACGGCTCGTCGCCTTGCGCAATTTTAAGTAGCGCAGCCATGATGGTTTCAGGCGATGCTTCGTTTTCTTCTTTAATCATCTCAACAATAGGCATTAATGATTCAATGCTATCGTCTTGAGTAGCTTCGGCAACCGACTGTTTAAAACGGCTTAAGCGTGTCTCATTGATTTCGCTAATTGAAGGAATAGGCATCGCTTCAATAGGCTGCTTAGTGGTTTTCTCGATAGAGAACAACAAGCGTTTTTCGCGGTGAGAGATAAATAGGATTGCATCACCTTGACGACCAGCACGACCGGTACGACCAATACGGTGTACGTAAGACTCACTGTCATACGGGATATCGTAGTTGATAACGTGACTTACACGCTCAACGTCAAGACCACGGGCTACTACGTCAGTAGCTACAAGAATGTCGATTTTACCCTGCTTTAGCTTTTCAACAGTGCGCTCACGGGCTGCCTGAGGAATATCACCGTTTAGTGGCTCTACATCGTAACCACGCGCGGATAGTTTATCTGCTAATTCAACAGTAGCGGTTTTCGTGCGTACGAAAATAATCATACCGTCGAACACTTCCACTTCCATGATGCGGGTTAGCGCTTCAAGTTTGTGGTGCGGTGCGATTTGGCAGTAACGCTGACGAATCGTACTTGCTGTGCTTACCTTTGAGGCAATTTTAACGTGCTTAGGGTCTTTCAAATAACGCTGAGTGATTTTCTTAATTGGACCAGGCATAGTTGCCGAGAACAGCGCAGTTTGGCGCTCTTCTGGTGCGTGGCTAAGAATAAGTTCAACATCATCAATAAAGCCCATACGAAGCATTTCGTCAGCTTCATCTAACACTAAGAACTTAAGTTCGCTTAAGTCTAGTGTTTTGCGCTTTATATGGTCGATGATACGGCCTGGTGTACCCACAACCACTTGAACGCCGCGCTTAAGCTGACGAATTTGGTTGTCGTACGACTGACCGCCGTATACTGGAAGTACTTTAATTTTTTGACTAAAGCTCGCATAAACCTGAAACGCCTCTGCAACCTGAATAGCTAGTTCACGGGTTGGGGCTAATACCAGTAATTGCGGCTTACGTTGCTCAGGATCGATATTTGCCAACATAGGCAGGGCAAACGCAGCGGTTTTTCCTGTCCCTGTCTGTGCCTGACCGAGTAAATCGTGTCCTTCAAGAATAAGAGGAATACTCTCAGCCTGAATAGGAGACGGTTTCTCGTAGCCAACTTTTTCAAGGGCTTGTAAGATTGGTTCTGGTAAATTGAGGTCTTTAAATGTCATGTCGACAGTTGTTGTCATTAAGGGTCCTGGTGCATTAAGTAAGGAGGGTGCGGCATACGACTAAACCGTACTTTTTCGGTTTATTATCGCAAGACGCTATACAGCGTTGAACTGGCCTGTCCGGCGAGTTAATGAAGCGTATTCTTAGCGTATTTCGCGATATGCTTGCCAGCAGTGTTGCAAAAAACAGTATTATATTCGAATAATGGACAGGTTGCCACGAAATTGCATAAATTCGATGAAATAATAAGCAGTTTAGTCAGTGCTTTTGACAAAGAGCTGGAATGTGACGACAAAAATCTGAGGAAGGGCAAGGAATTACAATGACAAAGCATAGAACTAATAAATTAATTAAACGCACCACGTTAGCAGTTATGTTAACCAGTGCACTTTTGTCAGGGTGTAGCGAGAAGTCGATGGAAAGCCATTTGGCTGATGCGAGAAACTATGCCTCTCAACAGCAGCTTGATGCCGCAATTGTTGAATACAAAAACGCTATTCAAAAGGGGCCTAATGCGGCAGAACCTCGCTTTGAGCTTGGAAAACTGTACCTACAACAAAATAATTATGCGGCAGCAGAAAAAGAACTTAACAAGGCAATGGACTTAGGCCACCCCGTAAGCCAAGTTATTCCATTGTTATCAGTTGCCTACCAGCAGTCAGGTGCTGAAAATGCCCTTGCTGAAGTAGATTATCGCGCAGAAGGAATGACCGCGGTTGAATCCGCAGAAGTGGGCTTTTATAAGCTTCAAGCACTTATGCAGCTTGGTAAAAACGAAGAGGCGCAAGCGCTTCTAGCCGAGCTTTCTACCCTAGATACCAGTTCGGTTTACAAGGGCCTTATTGATAGTTACGCCTTTGTTCTAGAAAACGATATGGAAGGCGCATTAGCCGCAACAGAAGCCTTGCGTGAGC
>JAXHTT010000231.1:0-3943 GCA_034190055.1 Pseudomonadota bacterium
GTTCTTTCCCTTCACATATTCTATAATACTGCTTTCTATTTGGTTCCTGACTTCTTTTTGCCGCCTTGTTCCATTGTAATATTCAGAGACAACATAACATGTGGCTGAGTTTTCAGATTGTGCCTCTGCAGGTGAAGTATTTGAGCTTTTTTCAGGGCTATTAAAGGAATTCGCTTGCCCAGATTCAATCATAGTCGCAGCATTCACTATTGCGGGTAAGAATAAAAACGCCGCTAACATTCTTATTTTATTCATTGAAAAGTCCTTATTTCTTATATCCTATTTCTTATAATGGTTAATGTAGACTGCAACCTCCCTCCAATCAATATTATTGTTCAAAAACATAAATTATAATTTGATAATTTATATTAACCTTATGGATTAAGCATAACTTGCTCCTTCCTAATCATTACTCCAACTAAGCGCTTTGCACGGATTGAAGCCCGATTTAAGGTAACTATCAGAAGAGCCGTCCTACCATTATTTGTTGTAGCCTTGGTGTTGATATTGCAACTCCCCTCTTACATTAGCGTTTTATCTCGGGTTTCAGGCATATTTTTCATACTTGCCTTTTACCGAACATCATAAACGTGAATGTTTTACATAAATGGACATAGGAGGCTGTATGACAGTTCAAAGACACTACGTAATTGTGGCTAACCACGACGACGCCACAGCTTACACCTATACCAACCACGGAAGTGCACTCGTTGAAGTAAAGAAATGGCACAATGAGTTTAGCGGCGCGAGTGACCAAGACATTTATACAGATGAACCCGGCAGGCAATCGGCTCCCGCTTCGCAGGTACCGGGCGTTGATAGCATGAATCGAAAAGATGCCGCTGAACTCGAAGATGAACGATTTGCCAGTGACATTGCTGACTGGCTAGATGGCGAGCGTAAAAGAGGTGCGCTAGGCTCAATAGATATTATTAGCGGGCCAGGGTTTCTTGGCAAATTGAGAAACGGAATGTCATCTCAATGTTCAGATGTGGTCGATAAAGAAGTGAAAAAAAATGTTTTAGGTGCGGACGAGGAAACCTTGCTTTCTTACCTTAAATAAAACGTTTTCCGGAACACTAAAGGTTAGAGGCGGCTGTAATTAGGCCGCCTTTATCTTATTGGTATGCAAGGTTCAATTTCAAGGTTTTAGTCAGCCTTTAACATATTAACTTCACCGATAGCCTCGGCACTCTTAAACGTCTTTACTCGCGTGACCTCTAGGTCGGTATAGATACGAGGGTTATTTAAAATGTACTCTACCTCATTATTCAATGCGCCTTGAGTGTCAGCGGTTAGCCACGCGTTAATAGCATGCTTGTCATGAGGAAGAAAGCAGGGAATGGATTTTTCATGATACTGACTAAACTTCTCTGTGGGTGGACGCGTCACTACTGCACTGGAAAATAAACCGTTACTAAACCGCCGATATACCGCGCCAATAAGTAAGGCGCCGCTTGTGGGCTTCATTAAATAATGTGATTTTCCTTTTCCAGACGGGTTTGACTCACCTACCGCCGTCGCTACAACTATAGCCCGCCGTTCACGAATAAACTTTCCCCAATAAGTGCTATCTAAGTTTCGGGCGTTAAATGTTGTTCTGTTACCAACCTCTAACGTGTTGCCAACGGGCTTAGCATCAAACCACCATGTTGCATCTATGGTGCTATCACTAGATACGATTATATTGGTTATTTGCCGTTCAGCTGCTTTTCCAAATGCAGGATAAAAGTTAATGACATTGCTTGTGGAAGATTCGTTGACAAAAAGCGGAATGGTTTGTGTAAGTCCCACTTCTTCAAGTAGCGCTATAACGTCCGGAGAGTCAGTAATACGTTGTATAAATCCGCACATACTTTATTTATCTCTTATTACCTTTACACTTTTTAAAATAGTGATCCCTAGCGTTAGAAAACAAAGCTAAAAAATGAAAAAGGAAACGTTATCAACCCGTTTCCTTTTGACGTTATTGGCAATTTCTAGTCTCAGTCAATCATGCCACTTACTGAGTATGCTTATCCAAAAACTTGATCATTGCATCCCAACGCTCTACGTTATTCTCAGGCTTATAGAAACCATGGCCTTCGCCCGATTTCATCATCCACTCGTAGGGCATGTTGCGCTTTTCTAACTCAGCACGCAAGGCAAATGCATGCTCTTTAGGTACACGTACGTCCTCTTCACCCTGAATAATGAAAATAGGAACTTTTATTTTGCTTACATTTTTAACTGGAGACTGTAAATCCCTTTCACCACCCGTTGGCAGCACTTGATTAAGGTAGTTAATGCCTGCTTGGTTTTCAGGGATGTCACCTTTCTCAAGCATCATGTCTAAGTCGTACACACCCACAAATCCAATTGTACATTGGTAAAGATCAGGCTCACGGATTACACTTTGTAATGCAGCATATCCACCGTATGAACCACCGTAAACACACATGCGGTCTTTATCAACTATACCTTGTTTAACAAGGTGCATTGTTCCATCGGTCATGTCATCTATCATCGTGGTACCCCACTTACGGAATCCCGATTTTTCAAACGGAAGACCATAGCCACCCGACCCGCGGAAGTTTGGTTGTAGCACTGCGTATCCATGTGACGCTAATACCTTTGCATCGCTGTCCATTCTCCTCAGTGAATCATAAGGACCGTGTGGTCCACCATGTGGAAGCAAAACAAAAGGAAGGTTTTCAGACTTTCCAACAGGAAGCGTTAGAACTGCTGATATTTCTTGACCGTCTCTTGCTTGATAGGTAATCAATTGTGATGTAGGAATCTTCAAATCTTTAAGCCAAGGCTTCGCATCAGCGAGTTTAACTAGCTTTCGTGCGGACTTGTCAAATAGGTAAAAAACAGTGGGGTTGTTCGCATTACCTACACGAAAGATAACTTGATTTGTATCGTTGGTAGACGACGTTGCTTCCACCACTTGTCCTTTAAAGGTATTTGTTAAGCTTGCTAATATCTTTTGATCCTCTACATATTGGACACCATCCAAAAATACAGCGTCAATACCCTGATATTCAAAAGAGGCCCCTTGAACTTCTCTTACTTGACCATTTTTAACATGAACAATGGGTGAAACATCCACTTTGTCATGTGCGTAAAGAACAGTATGTTTTTTTGTGTCAACATTAAAAGTAGCAAGTGCTTTTGTATCTGTTTCAATGGTACTTAAGCCAACAAGAGTCTTGTTATCAGCTAAAAAAACTAAAGGTTGGAAAAATGGGTCGTACGCACCGGCTTCATATGCAGTATACCAATCACTCTCTGGAGACGATCTAACAATTAGCGTCTGCTGATTATCTTCGTTAGGATCTGAGTTGAACATCGCCAATACGTTACCGTTAGTACCAGTGATAACACCTGCTCCACTGCCAGCATAGCGACGTAGTGGCATTCTTCCCATACCACTTTTCCGCCCATTGCTTACTTTCATCTTATAGAGGTCTAAGTACGGCTCTTTCGCTGTCAAATCAACGCTATAAACCACAACGGCATCGGGATCTGATGGTAAAAAGTCGACAATTTGGGAAAAGCGCTTATCGCCACTTTCTGAACGCCAACCTGTTAATATTGTACTGTCACTTCCGTCAGCGTTCATGGCTATAAGTTCGCCCGTGGGCAGTGGCTGCTCAAAGGCCCCTACTTCACGAGCCATAGTTAAAAGAAGGCGATCATCATTTAGCCAATTAAATGTATTGACTGACTCCTTTCCACGTCCGCGCGTAATGGATAAAACCTCTTGCTTTTTAATATCTAAAACCGTCAGCGAAATTAATCCATCTTCGCTGCGGGAAGTTGAGGCTAAATAGGTACCTTCGGGGGAAATTTTAAAAGCGCGACCAATGGTCGTGGACCCTGGTGGAACAGCGGTGCGTCTCATATGAACGCGGCCCTGCCCAAGAGGGTATTCCATGGCCTGTCTCTGGTAAGCTTG
>JAXHTT010000232.1:0-3935 GCA_034190055.1 Pseudomonadota bacterium
TCTATCACGCTTCCCTTTGGCGGTTGGGTGTCTTTGTCTATTCCCAGTGCTTCAAGGCCTTTTTTATTGAGCACACCACCTGAGTAAAGATGAAGCACAAATACCGGTGTGTTTGGCGCGATGTCGGTAAGCTCTTGTGGTGTAGGTAAGCGCTTCTCTTCAAATTGATAAGGGCTGAAACCTCCAATGACTCTTACCCATTGACCCTTGGGCGTGCGTTTGGCTTGAGCTTCTAGCATGGCCAAGCCTTCTTTCAAGCTTGTAATACCTTCCCAGCGAGTTTCTAAATTATAAAAGCGTCCTCCACGCGTTACGTGCATATGCGAGTCATTAATACCTGGAATGAGCCGCTGTCCTTTTGCATCGATTACTTGAGTGGCACTATCTGCGTCTGCTAGCAGCTGTTGGGCATCTTGCGAAAAAGCGCTAAATTTACCGTTTTCTACGCTAAGAGCCGTATAGGTTTGGCCGCTCGAATTTGTAATTTTTGCATTTACAACGACTAGATCAGGGGCAGCTATTGCCTGGCTAGCGCCAATCAATAGAGCAGCAATTGAAAAACGTGACAATAATAAATTCATGGGATAGCTCCTAGTTATTGCTGCTTTGGCTAGTGGTTTGTTTACCTGACTGGGCTGCAAAATAACTGGCTAGGGCGTCAATATCGTCATCGCTAAGCCCTGATGCATTGGGGCGCATGATGCTGGCCATACCGCCTTTCCTGATGCCGTCGCGATAAGCTTTAAGTGCATAAACTAGGTACGGTTTGTTCTGACCTGCCAAATTAGGGTTACTTTCAATGTTGGCAATGCCTGTTTCACCGTGACACCCCATACAGTATTGTGAAAGTGTTTGGCCTTTTTCGTATTGCTCGCTATCGGTATTAGCGCTAACGCTGAAAGAAAGTGTTGCGATATGAAGCGCAGTCAATAGTGCTACAAGTGGGTGCAAAGCTCTCATGTTAAACTCCTCGTGCAGTAACGATACAAGTGCGACAGGTCACGGTGACCTGTCGCATTGAAGGCTACTGGCCTTCTTTGGCGTTAAACATTTCGGTTGCGTAGATAAGGCCTAAACCGTATCCCCCAGCATGTTCTTTTGCGATGTTTGTCACGTCCACATAGCTTTCAGTGCGAGCCCAATCACGTTGAAGTTCTAGAAGGTACTGCAACCAAGTAATGGGTTGGGCACCTGCCTGAATCATACGCTGAACCGCCATGTCGTGAGCTTCTTTAGATACACCGCCAGACGCATCGGTTACAAAATACACGTCATAGCCTTCTTCAATGGCAGACAGCACTGGCCCTACACCACAAACTTCTGTCCAAAGCGCTGCAATAACAATTTTGTTCTTTTTAAATTTCTTAACCTTGTCAGTAACTCGCTTGTCTTCCCAGGTGTTCATCGTAGTGCGGTCGATAGGTGTTTGGTCGGGAAATACAGCTTTTAATTCCGGGAAAAGCGGGCCGCTAAATGACTTTTCAGCAACGGTTGTCAGAATAGTAGGTACGTTGAATGCTTTTGCAGATTTTGCCAGACCTGTAACGTTGTTGCGCACGTCTTCGATTGAATGTGAGCGTGTTGCAAACGCCATTTGAGGCTGGTGATCAATAAGAATAACCGTGTGGTTGTCGGGGGTCAGAAGGGTCTTGGCTGGCTCTCCCGCTTGCACAGAAGGAACAAGAAAGGTTAAGCCAGTAACAAGCGCTGCCATTGATTTTTTAATATTAAACATTGTGATTTCCTCTTGGGTTAAGTTTGTTGTGAGTACTTCGTAAACCTCGAGATAAATCTTATGTTCGTTTTTGTTTATTTTAAATGCGTAAAAATTCAGCAAAACATTCTAATTTTTAGAATTAACGCATGAGTTTGAGAGGATCACGCAAAATCTAACAAATCAGTACCGAAGAAGTTATCGATGACACAGCGCCATTCACCACTTACATCCCTTTGCAGAACATAGACGGCGCGCTTACCCTCGCAGGGGAGGGCGTTGGGTGTTGCTTTGGGCACAAGGTAAAGCTTTGCGACGACTAGCGCTACGTCACCGGCTTGTATAACCCGTTCATCTCCGGTTGTAACAAAATGATCGGGCATGAATTTCTTTTGAAATTTAAGTAGGGCATCAACGCAGTCGCGCTGTGTGGCATGTTCTTCAACGGCTTGGTTTTGCGTTGAACTGGACATGGGGGTAGCGACCACAGTTGCATCGCTCGCATAACATTGGGATAAGGCGTCTTGATCGCCGCGGTTTACTGCGTCATGTAACTGTTGCAACACGTGAGATATTGGATTGTTCATGGCTGTCGTTCCGTTATTTTTACCGCAAGACGAGCCAATAAAAAACCCGCCTTTGCGGCGGGTTTAGTGAATTCTATTTACGCACTAGCTAACCCGCCCATTCCTTAGAATAGCGAGAATAATAATCAGCGCAGACGCTGAATAAGCAGTATATGTATTTGCGTTTTTAGGCATAGTGTTTAAAAACAGTGTGCTGCTAGTGAGTATTTAATGACCCGAGTATCCTGTGCACAATGAAGAAAGTCAATGGGTTTTTTAGGTGTAGAAATTAGGCCCATGCGAGCGGGTGGGCAAGCGGTAAGTGTAAGGTGTAAGATGAAAGGTGCAATACAACTCTAGGCTTCAAATATGGTAATGCGAATAATCGAGCCCTGCTTTAAACAGTTATAGATATCTTCATCAGTAAAGCCACTGTTATGAAGAATTTGCCTGGCAACAAGCTTGGCGTCTTTTGTACTGTGCTTGTCACATATTATTTGAAGTGCTTTGTTTAAATAACTAATAGAAGGCATGATGAATAACCTAATGCGAAATACGTAAAATCTGTATGATTTTTAAACGATGCGCTGAGGTATTGTGATCACTAAATTCACGTAAACAGTGCCCTAAATAAAGGGGAATTTAACCTTTGGAAATACTTTTTAGTTGGTTAACGGCCAACGACACATTGTCGATGTCATCCTCAGTCATACTTGTTGTTACTTCGTTCTTTACGTCTATGATGACAGCAACACTGGGAATTGGTGGCGGGGTTTTGTTACTGGCGGTAATGGCCAGTACTATGCCGGTTAGTGCGCTTATCCCCGTTCACGGCCTGGTGCAGCTTGGTTCAAACGGCAACCGTGCACTGATGACGGCAAGGCATATCGACTGGAATATGCTGAAGTATTTTTCTTTAGGCGCAATCGTTGGCGCTTTTTTGGCCTCGTTTGTTGTGGTTCAGCTGCCGCTAGTGATAATTCAATTTGCGGTTGCCGCATTTATTTTATTCTTAGTGTGGGGGAGTAAACCCAAAGCACAAGAAATGAAGCCCGCGGGTAGAACGTTGGCGGGGTTGGTGACCACCTTGGTTTCAATGTTTGTTGGTGCCACAGGACCTTTGGTGGCGGCCTTTGTACACCGAAATAATTACAGTAAAATGCAGATAACCGGTACTTTTGCCAGCTGTATGACTCTTCAGCACGGCCTTAAAGCCTTTGTGTTTACCTTTGTAGGGTTTTCATTTGCACAGTGGGCGGGGCTTATCATCATTATGATTGCCAGTGGTGCGCTCGGCACATTTTTCGGCTTGAAAGTATTAAAGCGTGTTCCAGCGGAAAAATTTATGCTGGCGTTCAAAATTGTGGTAACACTGTTAGCCCTGCGCCTGCTATGGCAGGCTATAACAAGCTTGTTATAGAAAAAAGAGCTTAAGAATTTAGCTTCTTAAGCTCAGCATGTTTTTTGTCTTTTTCCGTTATTTTTTGGCTGCTTAAAAGCGATAGTTCAGTGACAGATGCCATTCCCTTCCAGCAGCAGGCACGCGCTCACCTACTTCAACATCGGCATTCATTACTCGATTGATGCCGGCTGTGTGTGGGGCATATTGTTTGTCGAACAGGTTATGAATAGTTGCCGTAACCTGAAGGTTCGAC
>JAXHTT010000233.1:0-3919 GCA_034190055.1 Pseudomonadota bacterium
ATGCTACCCATGCTAACGCCACATTGTTGCCCCGCAGAGCGCTGGTTACCATCGATAACAGCCACAGCGTATTCGTTGTTGATAACGGCAAAGTCAAGAAAGTTGATATTTCTACTGGTTTTGAAAATAACGAAGTCGTTGAAGTTATTAATGGTTTAAACGGTAATGAAGAAGTGGTTACTGCAGGCCACCAAAACTTGAAAGACAGCGCCCCTGTTGAAGTAGTTAACAGCTAATTCGGCCTAACAAGGAACTCACACAATGCGTATTGTAGATATTGCTGTAAAACGCCCTGTTGCCGTTAGTATGTTCACTTTTGCGGTATTGCTCTTTGGTATGGTGTCGTTAGGCAGACTGTCGGTTAACTTACTGCCAGACTTATCTTACCCTACTCTCACCATTCGCACCGACTACGACGGTGCAGCGCCAGGCGAAGTCGAACAACTGGTTTCAAAACCTATTGAAGAAGCCATTGGCGTAGTGAAAGGCGTACGTAAAGTCACGTCAACATCGCGTGCAGGCCAGTCTGACGTAGTGCTTTCATTTGCATGGGGTACTGACATGGATTTCGCGAGCTTAGAAGTGCGCGAGAAACTTGATGTATTGCAGCTTCCCCTTGATATAGAAAAGCCAAGACTCCTTCGTTTTAACCCAAGTTTAGACCCAGTAATTAAACTGGGGCTGACGGCACAAAGCGATACGTCAAGTTTAAGCGTAGCGCAAATGAAGCGATTACGTTTATATGCCGAACAGCAAGTAAAACGAGCGCTAGAGTCAGTAGAGGGTGTGGCAGCTGTGCGCGTTGGCGGTGGTTTAGAAAACGAAATACACATTCTTATCGACCAGCAGAAAGCCAGTCAGCTGTCTATTCCCATTACCCGCATTGTTGACCGAGTAAGTGCCGAAAACATTAACGCGGCGGGCGGTCGAATTGATAACGCATCCCAGGCGTTTTTGGTCAGAACCCTGAATCAGTTTGAAACACTGAGCGATATCGAAAACCTTTTCATTGGGCGTTTTGAAGGCAGAAACATTCAACTTAAAGACGTGGCAACGGTTGAAAGTGCCTATAAAGATCGTGATGTGGTAACGCGCTTTAACGGCAATGAAGGCATTGAAATTGCCATTTATAAAGAAGGTGATGCTAACGCCGTTAACGTTGCGCAAAAAGTGGCAAACCGTTTGAACGAAGTTAACAACACCCTTCCTTCAACCTACACGCTTAGCGAAATATACGACCAAAGCGTGTTCATTAAGCAAGCTATAGATAACGTGAAGTCAGCAGCAGTGATGGGCGGTATTTTAGCCATGTTGGTGCTGTACCTTTTTCTTAAAGACTTCTGGGCTACCGTTATTATCTCAGTCTCTATTCCGGTATCAGTAATTGCCACCTTTAATCTAATGTATGCCAACGACATAAGCTTAAACATGATGAGCTTAGGTGGTATCGCGCTGGCTGTTGGATTATTAGTAGATAACAGCATTGTTGTGCTTGAAAACATAGACCGTCACAAAAAGTTAAAAATGGCAGGAAGTGATAACGCTACAGCTAATGAAAAAACGACTGCAGAAGCCATGGACACTGAAGCATCTGCCGCTAGCGAAGGAACAAAAGAAGTCTCTGGCGCAATTGTGGCTTCGACGCTGACCACTATGGCCGTGTTTGTGCCGCTAATATTTGTAGATGGTATTGCAGGTCAGCTGTTTAAAGACCAAGCGTTAACCGTGTCGTTCGCTTTAGCTGCATCGCTTGTTGTTGCGCTCACACTTATCCCTGCGATGGCGCATAAGAAGAAAAAGCAACAGCTCGATCACGAAGAGGTGTTCACTACACCAGAGCCTACCTTTCCTACGTCAACGTTTGGCAAAGTTATGTATTACGTTACTCTGCCAATTCGTTGGGTATTCAGACTTATCTTTGTATTTTTACCTGCAGCCTTGGTAACCTTGGTGATAGGTGCATGGCATATCGTCAGCAAATTATTAAGCGTTGCGTTTAAACCACTAATCTGGATATTTAACAAAGGATTTGACCTTCTCGCTTCTGCTTATGAAAAACTGCTCCGCGTAAGCCTTAAAGCCAAAGCGCTGGTGTTAGCTACTGCCTTTATTCTTGCTGCTGGCGCGATAATGCTTGTACCAAGACTAGGTATGGAACTTATCCCTACCCTGTCACAAGGAGAATTCTCGGTAGAAGTGACCCTTCCAGCGGGCTCACCACTAGCGCGTACCGACGCTATCATCAGCGAGCTTGCTGCGGTTGCAGTGAATAACAATGATGGCGGCGAAACCAAGGTGCTTCGTACGTACGCTATGTCTGGTACGGGCAGCCTTATAAGCGCTGCGCCTAATGAGGGTGGTGATCATTGGGGCCGCTTAAACATTGTTATGCAGCCCACGGCGACAGCTTCCGATATGGACGCGGTAAAGCGTGCCCTTCGCGATTATTTAGCCTTTAAACCTCAGGTTCAGGCAACGTTTTCAGAGCCTGAGCTATTTAGCTTTGCCTCGCCTATTCAAATTGAAATTGCGGGTTACGACCTAAATCAGTTACAACAGTATGGCGACGCCATTTCGACAAAACTTGCCAGTTACAGTAATTTTGCAGACGTAACGACCAGCATTCGTGACGGAAACCCAGAGCTTAAAATAGCCTTCCATCACGCCAAACTTGCTCGCCTTGAGCTTGATGCATCAACCGTCTCTCAGCTTATCGCAGCCAAAGTAGGTGGCCGTGTCGCTACACAGTATAGTGTTGAAGACAGAAAGGTAGATGTGCTGGTAAGAACGCAAGAAAACCAGCGAGATGACATCGCCAGCGTGCGTGCCATTGTTGTTAATCCAGGCTCTGCACAACCTATTCCACTAAGTGCCGTTGCAGACGTGTACATGAGCGTAGGCCCTAGCGAAATCACCCGCGTTGGACAACAACGTGTAGCGCTGGTATCGGCAAATTTAGCCAGAGGTAAGCTTGATGAAGCGGTTGCTGTTGCAAATAAAGTCATTGATGAAACCCAACTTCCCCTATCTTTAAGTGCAACAGTAACTGGACAAAGTGAAGACATGCAAAGCAGCTTCCGTTCGCTTCAGTTTGCCCTAGCACTTGCCGTGTTTATGGTGTATTTGGTTATGGCGTCTCAGTTTGAGTCGCTGCTGCACCCTCTGCTTATTTTGTTCGCCGTGCCGCTAGCCGGTGCAGGTTCTGTGTACGGGTTGTGGCTTACCAATACGCCGCTAAACGTGGTGGTATTTATCGGTTTAATTATGCTGTGCGGTATTGTAGTGAACAACGCTATTGTATTAGTTGACCGTATAAATCAATTACGCCGCCAAGGAGTAGATAAAGACACCGCTATTCTAGATGCTGCAAAGACCCGCCTGCGCCCAATTGTGATGACCACACTTACTACGGTGTTGGGTCTATTGCCTATGGCGTTTGGTTTTGGTGAAGGTGCTGAAATTCGCACGCCAATGGCCATCACCGTTATTTACGGCCTTCTGTTTGCTAGCTTGCTCACCCTCATATTACTGCCCGTGCTTTACAGCTTGTTCGACGTGAAGAAAAACGTTGCGCAGAAAACGTCTGTTAATACCAATGCGGGCTTTGGTGACGAAGGAACAATGGCAAAAGGAGGTGTACTATGAGTACACCTTCTCACAACGCTAATAACAGTTCTGAAACCAATACTGAAAACCGTCACGCAAGTGACCCGAATCAACGCGAGACAGATATAGCTTCACAGCCACATTTTTCAAAAATCGCAGGCATAGGCGCTGGGCTTGCACGCTTTGCGCTAAACAAGCCCGTTACCATTGGAATGCTGTTTTTGTCTATGTTGCTGTTCGGCGTTGTATCTGGCCGCTTGTTACCCCTTGAAAAGTTCCCTGGGATTGATATTCCAGAAATGGTAGTGCAAAT
>JAXHTT010000234.1:0-3908 GCA_034190055.1 Pseudomonadota bacterium
AATTACTTGGCGGCACAGCCCTTTTCTTTTTAGTTTCCAGCGCATTCGCTAACGAATGTGAGACAACTGTGGAATCAAATGACGCTATGCAGTTCAACACAAAAAACGTAACGATTCCTGCAAGTTGCAGCGAATTTACCGTTACGCTTAAGCATACTGGTCAACTACCAAAGCAATCTATGGGTCATAACTGGGTTATGACCACCAAAACCGACGGGCAAGCGGTAGCAACAGATGGCATGAGTGCTGGGCTCGATAATGACTATATTAAGCCTGATGATGAGCGTGTAATTGGTGCTACAGAGATAATCGGTGGTGGTGAACAAACCTCTACTACATTTTCTGTTGAAGGCCTAAGTAAAGACGAAGAATACATGTTTTTCTGCTCATTCCCTGGCCATATCGGGATCATGCAAGGAACAGTCACCCTTTCTAGCTAACCGTTCGCAATTTTCCGATAGGCATACGGAAGGCGCACCTTCAATTGTGCGCCTTCATAACAGTGTTCAATAATTTGAGAGTGAAGTTGTAATGGATACGGCGTCCCACACATCGAGAAGTGCAAAAGCGTTGGAGCACGATAAGTATCGCCCACGTTTTCTTGGTGGATCTCCTCTAAGTTCCATTCGAAACCCTCTTTACCAGCTGTTAGCTAACAAGCGACTGCTGATGCCACTCTTAATTGTAGTCCTACTCGCTTATAGCAGTACCCGCTCTGTGACACTTTCAGTTTTATCAGACGCATACTTCCAAGTAGCTGCATTTGTTTATGCATCGCTTGCACTTTATTACTTGGCCACATTGCGGATCTCAGCCGATACTATTGGCAATTACATGAAAGCGCACCCCGTTCACGAGGTAGGCCTTTCGGCACTGCTTGGTGCTTTACCCGGCTGTGGTGGTGCAATTATTGTGGTGACACAGTACACACGAGGTGTCACCAGTTTTGGCGCTGTGGTAGCGGTATTAACCAGTACCATGGGAGATGCAGCCTTTTTGTTGCTAGCGCAGGCGCCATTAGATGCTTTAACCGTTATAATAGTCAGTGTCACGGTAGGCGCCGCGACGGGCTTAGTAGTCAATAAATTCCATAATTATCGAGCACCGGAAAGTCTTGGTTCGAATGAAAATCACCAGAACATTGATAAACCGAAAGCGCTAAACCATAAAGCCGTGTCACTATCTAAAGTATTCTGGATGATTGTGAGCTTACCGTCGCTAGTAATTGCCCTCGCTCTGGCGTTTCAACTCCCCGCTCACAGTTACTTGGCTATTAGTGAGAATACACTAATACTAATTGGCGCCTCTTTGTGTATAGCAAGTTTGTTGCTTTGGTCACTATGCGGTTCGGGGAGCGGATATGCCTCAGTCGCCAAAGAAGACGTCATTCCGCCCCCGTCAAGGTGGCAGGAAAAAGCCGCGTTAGATACACAATTTGTATTGGCATGGGTGATACTCGCATTCTTGATTTTCGAGCTTTCTGTTGTCTTCTTTGGACTAGACATAGCTGGAATGCTTGAAGCTATGGGACCTGGCTTGGTCGGCTTGGCTATTGTTATAGGTTTTTTACCCGGCTGCGGCCCTCAAATATTGGTCACCAGTTTGTATTTAAATGGCGCAGTTCCTTTTTCAGCGCAGTTAGGCAACGCGATTAGTAACGATGGCGACGCCTTGTTTCCCGCTATCGCGCTTTCGCCAAAGGCAGCCCTTATCGCTACGGTGTACTCTGCCATTCCAGCTTTTCTTGTAGGCTATGGCTACTGGTATCTCTTTGAATGAAATAACAAGGCCATATTCCTAACAACTATTAAGGTTTTACACACCAAAACCACGGGCGTGGCTAAACCATAGTTTTCAGGGGCTTACTCTACATCGACTGAAAGCGCTTCGCTCCACGGCACGCTTACCTCATAGTTGCCTTTGCGAGTTTTATACTGATAAACCCGAGTAGTGAAAACAATAGATTCTACGTCTATATCTTCTTCGATAGTAAGCGTTACGTTAACCGCTTGGAAAAAACGAAAACGATACTTAACGTCTTCAGCAAGTAGGCTTGAATTGCCAGATTCTAGCCTAATAGGCTTTCCATCTCTCTTACCCACAATGGCAATATCTAAGTTGCCATTTAATACAGCTTTTCTCTGTTTTGACTGCAGTAAAACTAACCTGAGCTGATAAGATGTATTGCTTAACTGAAAGACCTCTACCCCTTCAATAGCAAAGCCGTCATCAGTTTTCTCGGGTGCCATAACACGTTCATAAAAGCTTAACTGCTCTTGTTGTGCTTCTAGCTCTTTCTTCTGATCACTTAACGTTTTTGCGATATTTTCTGACTCGAGTGTGGCGAGTTCCAAAGCAACTTCAAGCTGGTTAACTTTGGTCGTTAGCGTGTTGTTTTCTTCAGACAAAATGGCAATAGTTTCTTTTTGAGCCTGTACTTTTTTCCCGTCACCTTCGTCAATAAATCGCGCCAGCTTATAGCCAAACCCGACCATGACCAACATGATGAACGCTACCATCAAGGTCCACTTATAGCTGCCTAATATTTCTTTTAATTGGTCTGTCGTCATAATTTCTTCATTAAAAAACTGCAAAACGCTAACGCGCTCTAAACATTATGAATTTTAAGTGTTTATGGTAAGCTGCTAACTACGTTAATCTACTGTACCACAACATGCGCTTGCAGGCTTTAAGAGAGGAAGTAGCTCATCCACGCACTACCATTCAGTTGTGCACGCTGGGCATTGTAGGGGGAACCTGCGCGGCGCTTATTATCATACTGTTTCGGCTATGCGTTGAATGGCTTCAAGAAACAGGGGTATCGTCGCTTAAGTCAGTCCTTGCTTACGACTGGTTAGTATGGCTAATCATGCCGCTTATAAGTGTTGGCTTAATACTATTCATTGCCTTTCTCACCGGCTTCAAACATTACCGCTTGGGTATTCCTTTTGTTATTCACCGGGTAAAATACTATTACGGCTATGTGCCTTTCAGGACAACCATAAACCAATTTTTTGGTGGCATGCTCGCGTTAGCAGGCGGTTTTGTCGTAGGACGTGAAGGCCCTTCTGTGCATATGGGAGCATCGGGCAGTAGTTTTATTGGGCAATGGCTTCGTTTGCCCTACAACAGCATTCGAATTCTCGCTGGCTGTGGCATTGCTGCGGGTATTTCTGCTTCGTTTAATACCCCGTTCGCTGCCGTCATATTTGTAATGGAAGTGGTGCTGCGAGAATACAAAATCCATATATTTGTTCCTATCATGCTGGCCGCTGCCTGTGGCTCTGTGCTCACTCGCATTGTATTTGGAGAGGTCAATGAACTTTCCTTCCTATCGTTTAATGCGTTTAGCCAGTGGATGTATTTCTATCTAGTGCTATTAGGCATTTTACTAGGTATGTTGGCCGTGCTTTTTAATAGCCAGCTAATGCGTGTAATGACTTGGTTCCGGCCGGTTTCTATGGTGTGGCGCTTAATACTTGCGGCGCTGATTACCGGTACTATAGGTATGTTTATACCTGAGGCACTTGGGGCGAACTTTATTGATGTAGAGCATTTATTCGATAGTTCACCTGGCGCCCTTTTGCTGGTATCTACTCTTGTGTTTAAGGTTATCTTGGCGGTATTTGCAATTGGTCTTGGTATTCCTGGAGGAATTATAGGCCCGGTGATGGTTATCGGTATGCTTGCGGGTGCAGTGCTTTTATTGCCCTTGTCATATTTCATCGACGTGCCTGAATTTACTAACAGCTTTGCACTGCTAGGTATTGCGGGAATGCTGACGGCGGTGTTACACGCACCTCTTGCTGCACTTTCTGCGGTTATGGAGCTTTCTTATAGCCCTCAAATTATTCTGCCAGCCATGCTGGTGATAGTGCCTGCTTACGTAACGTCAACGCAGTTTTTCG
>JAXHTT010000235.1:0-3838 GCA_034190055.1 Pseudomonadota bacterium
GCACTTAATAACTTGTGTCAGCTAACCGCCGCCGGTAAATGTTGAAAACCTAGTACAAGGCCAAATAGTGAGATCGACACACCTACCAAAGCCACTGCGCCGTCGTCTGTTGCCATTCCTACGGACATAATGAATACTGCTAATGCGGGAATTAACCCCATAAATGGAATTAGCTCGAGGGGTATCATCACTAAGCCACACCCTACACAATTTAATGCAATTAGTGAGCGAAACACGGGCTGCCTCATAAAGAAACAACGTGGAACCAGAAAGCGATCAACCCGTGCTGCATAGGGCTTTACTTTTTTAACCATATCGCGTAGCCGATGAGCCTCACATTGTATATTCATTACTTTTCGAGGCAACCAAGGGTGCCTACTACCGAGTAATATTTGCAATGCAATAAGTAAAATCGTTACACCTGTTAAAGATGGAATTCCAGGAATGGCGCCGACAGGGGTGCAAGCAATAAAAGAAGGGAGCGCTAACATGGGACCAAAGCCGCGCTTTTCCATGACTTCCCAAAAATCTCCGAAATAAAATATGTTTTGCTTTGACCGCGGCTGCATTTTCGTCAGCAGCTCAGTCAAAGTCATTGATCTTTCAGCTGTTTTTGCCCACATTTTCAGTTCCTTTGATACAATTCATCTTGTATTCCACTAATTTTAGGGGCGAGATACGGACGAAAAGAGCGCAAATACTCGCCAAATGACATCCACACCCTTATTTTCAGAAAAGTAGATCGTATTCAGATTTGTGCGAAAAATGTGCCAGCGCCTCTCCACAGTAGAATTTGCAAATTATTGGGAATACTTTTTGCAGCAGTGTGTAAATTGGTAATGCTCATTGTTAAATTAACAAATTAAGTTTCTGGTGCGAATTGCGATAGTGAAATCGTAACAATGAATTCAAGGGAATGTGTTTCTATGAGCAACGCGCTTAAATTGAATGTGGTATTACCGTTAAACGAAAACACAATGCATAGAAATGTGTGACTACAAACAGTTATCCAGTTACCTTTTCCCTCTCATTGTGGTAAAAATATAACATTGATTTTATTCCATATTTTTGATGGAAAGTAATAGAGAAGGACATCCGTGTGCTAACCGTACTTTTAGTTGATGACGACGCCGAGTTTACAGAAGTAGCTTGTACTATCATTGAATTTTTAGGTCATGATGTATTGACCGCTGCTACGTTAGCAGAAGCCCGTGACTGGCTTGAGAAAGAAACATTCGATCATGTGCTGTTAGATTTTATGCTGCCCGACGGAAGCGGTGCTCACCTATTTAACGAACTTGATGCGCTGCCTAAGCGACCCCGTGTAACTCTCATTACAGGCCACCCTTCAGTAAAGAGCGTAATAAAAGGCTTGTGTGGACCCACCGTAGACTATCTTGTAAAACCAATTCAACGTGAAGAAATTGAGGCGGTACTAAGTAAGAAACCAAAGGCAAAAGCGCCAGCAGAAGAAAAGATTGAGAAACACTTCGACTTGCTTATTGGCGAATCAGCCGTGATGAAAGAGTTATACAAACTCATTTCAAGAGTCAGCAAAACCAGTGCTAACGTCATGTTGTTAGGCGAAAGTGGCGTGGGTAAGGAAGTTGTTGCTGCTGCAATTCATCGGGCCTCAGAAAGTGAGGGCCCTTACATTGCCACGAACTGTGGTGCTTTTTCTAAAGAATTGATTGGTAGTGAACTGTTCGGTCATGAAAAAGGCGCTTTCACAGGTGCGGTAGGTCGTAAAGAAGGCGTTTTTGAACAGGCAGAGGGTGGTACCCTTTTCTTGGATGAAATCACAGAAATGCCTATCGATATGCAGCCCAATCTTTTGCGCGTACTCGAAAACAAAGTAGTGCTTCGCGTAGGTGGCACAAAGTCAATTCCGGTAAATTGCCGTGTGGTTTCTGCAACAAATAGAACAATGGAAGAGATTGCACAAAGCAAAGTGTTGCGTGAAGACATTTATTTCAGATTGGCTGTTTTCCCAATTACCATTCCTCCCTTGCGTGAAAGAAAAGAAGACATCCCTCTTTTGGCAAAAACTTTTATTGCAGAGTTTAACAAAGACAACGGTTCTAATTTTAAGTGGGAAGATAATCAGCTAGAGACCCTTCAAGCCTACGATTGGCCAGGTAACGTTCGTGAGCTAAGACACTTTGTTCACCGTGCAGCTATCATGAGCGACCCAGAAAAGAGTGGGATTGAACTACCTAAAACTATTGAATCTCCTTTTGCACAAAAGCAAAGTACGACACCAGCCCTTCAAGCGGGAAGAACCATTGAAGATGTAGAAAAAGAACTTATCTACGCCACCTTAGAGAAAGTAAGTGGCAATAAGACTACTGCAGCAGAAATGTTAGGAATAAGTACTAAAACCCTATACAACCGTCTTCATGCTTACGGCGACCTAAGCAAAGATGAATAATGAGAGGTATTCAATATGACTAGCGAAGAGTTTTCACGACTGGGGGTTTTTGTACATGATGCTCGGAAGCCGTTAAATAGAATATCTATGCAGGCAGAGCTAGTAAAAATGGCATTGAACGGAGACGTTGCTCCTGAGAAAGCACTGGCAGCGTTGGATAAAATAATAAGCAGTGCAAAAGACTGCAGCGAAACCCTATCTGAAATGACATCAGAATTAGGCAAAAATGATCCGGAACAAATAAATGATCTCTAAAGTTCTGTCTTCCATCTACAGCTGGATAATTTTGGTTGTTGTCATCATTGTCGTTATGACAGCAAACTCTTTTTACGTGGTAAGCACGCTTAACGACCTCTCGGCACTTGAAGCCAGATTATTTACAACTAATCGAGTAATTAATGCGGTAAACAGGCTTCACGTTGCGGTGCTCCGAGTGGAGTCAGGTCAGCGAGGCTATATGTTGACTGATGACGAAGAATATCTCGCTGACTACACTCAGACACTTGACGTTATTGGCGAGTTGATGGACGAGGTGGAAGTGAGCTCTTTTTCGTCTGATATCAATGAGCAATCTGTAAGAATTAAGGAATTGCTTTACCTAACCAAGGCAAAGATCAACGAAGTTATTAAAGTCGTTGAACTCATTAAGGAAGGGAAGCAGAAAGAAGCCGTCAACTTAGTTGAAAGTGATAAAGGCATTAATCTTTACAGACGTTTCGAAGAGCTGTTTCGTGAAATTGATGCTTCTGAACGTGGTATGCAAGGTACACATTTAGCAAATTTGATGAGCTTGCGAAGAGACTCGGTAAACACCTTAATTATTTCTTCAGCAACTACCCTTTTGTTAGTTATCGCTGTTTTTCTACTACTAAAAATAAATTCGCGCGAGCACGAGAAATATCAAGCGGATCTTGAGTCTATAAATGAAGACTTAGAGTCTCGTATTGAAGAAAGGACACAAGAATTGAGCCTTTACTCTGACGAGCTGGCCCGCAGCAATCGAGAGTTGGAAGATTTTGCATTCGTCGCTTCACACGACTTGCAAGAGCCGCTGCGAAAAATTAGGGCCTTTGGCAACCGGCTTGAGTCTGGGTACAACGAAGCTATTGATGAAAGAGGGAAGGATTATCTTGCGAGAATGCTCAATGCAGCAGAACGCATGTCGATGCTTATTTCTGACCTTCTCGCTTTTTCCCGCGTATCAACCCGTGGCAAGGATTTCAATGAAGTAAATTTAGATAACGTCATACAAAGTGTTCTGGGTGATTTAGAGATCTCCATTGATGAAAAATCAGCGCAAATAGACGTGAGCAAAGGGTTGCCTTCTATTCGCGGCGACAAGACTCAGCTGGAGCAATTATTTTTAAATCTAATTTCTAATGCGCTTAAATTCCAGCGTGAGGGCGT
>JAXHTT010000236.1:0-3823 GCA_034190055.1 Pseudomonadota bacterium
CTCTTTTTTCAGTATTGTAACGACCTAAAGATTATTGGTCGACAGGCTCTGAGTTTTCAACTCGGCTTTTCAGTTTTTGACCCGGGCGGAATGTAACCACGCGGCGCGCTTTAATTGGAATGTCTTCACCGGTTTTAGGGTTACGGCCAGGACGTTCGTTTTTATCACGCAGGTCAAAGTTACCAAAACCCGACAGTTTCACTTGCTCACCAGATTCCAGAGCGCCTTTAATCTCTTCGAAAAAAAGCTCTACCAGATCCTTCGCATCACGCTTGTTAATGCCTAGTTTCTCGAATAGGTGTTCAGCCATCTCGGCTTTGGTCAATGCCATAGTTTACTCTCTTAACGCGGCCCCAAACTCAGATTCCAGACCTTTAACCACAGTATCTACAGCTTGCTGAATTTCAGCTTCTTCTAAGGTTTTATCCGGATCTTGTAAATGAAGTGACAAAGCAAGGCTCTTATAGCCAGGCTCAATTCCCTTGCCTTTGTACTCATCGAACAAGTTTAGAGCAACTAGTTGATTTACGCCAATATTTTCTATGTAAGAAAGAACATTCCCTACACGCACTTCATCTTTAACCGTAATAGCAATATCACGGCGATTCGATGGGAAGCGCGATACTGGTACGGCTGACGGTAATTTACGATCGGTAATGGCATCTACCACTAGTTCGAACACAAATACGCGGCCGTTAACACCAAGCAGTTTGGTAAACTGCGGGTGTATAGCTCCAATATAGCCAACTTCTTCATCATTAAGCAAAATTTTTGCCGTCATACCAGGGTGTAACGCACTGTGTTGCCCTGTAACGAACTGGAACTCACCGGTTTTACCCGTAAGTGCCAACAACGCCTCAACGTCTGCTTTCGCATCGAAGAAATCAACCGGGCTGTCGCCCAAGTCCCAATGTTCTTCATTACGACGCCCTGCTACTACACCACCAATTACTTGCTGTTGCAATACACCATTTGGCGCATCTTGTTGAGGAATAAAGCGTAATCCGGTTTCAAACATGCGAACACGTTGTTGCTGACGCTTCTGATTATAAGCAGTAGCACCTAGCAAGCCCGGCCATAAACTTACGCGCATTACCGACATATCAGAAGAGATTGGGTGTGGTAACACCATGCCTTTCACGTCTGGGAATAATGCGTTTTGAATTTTAGGATCTACAAACGAGTAAGTAATCGCTTCATTGTAGCCGCGGCTAAGTAGCAACGACTTCATAGTGTTTAGCGGCAGCTTTGCTTCTTGCGAAGGTAGCATTGCCAGCGTAGCTTTTGGCGCCACGTTTGGAATGCTGTTGTAACCGTATACGCGCGCAATTTCTTCAATCAAATCTTCTTCAATTGAAATATCGAAACGATAGCTTGGTGCAACCGCTTCCCAGCCTGCTTCAGTTTGAGTAACGTCTAAACCAAGGCGGTTAAGCATTTCCGTTACTTTCGCATCGTCAATGCTAATACCTAGTACGCGAGATAAACGTTCGCGACGAAGCGTAACCGTAGCTTGCTTAGGTAGCTTGTCTTCAGCCACAGCTTCAACAACAGGTCCAGCTTCACCACCACAGATTTCAAGAACGAGTGCAGTAGCGCGCTCCATGGCTTTACGCTGAAGTAGCGGGTCTACACCACGCTCGTAGCGGTGCGATGCATCGGTATGCAGACCGTACTGACGAGCACGGCCCATAATGGCATCACGGCTAAAGAACGCACTTTCAAGCAAAATATCTTGTGTTTCAGTAGTTACACCTGAGTGTAGGCCACCGAAAATACCTGCCATTGCTAGCGCTTTGTTGTCGTCAGCAATAACCAAAGTATTGCTTTGCAGCTTAGCTTCGGTTTCGTCTAGCAACGTAAGGGCTTCGCCTTCGTTCGCCATACGCACGTTAATGTTGCCTTCAATGCTAGCAAGGTTAAACGCGTGCATTGGCTGGCCAAGCTCTAGCAATACAAAGTTAGTCACATCAACAATGGGGTCGATACTGCGAATACCGCAACGACGTAGCTTTTCAACTAACCACAGTGGCGATGCTGCTTTAACGTTAACGCCCTTAACCACACGGCCCAAATAACGTGGGCATGCGTCATCCGCGCTTAACGTAATTGACAATTTATCTTCAATAGTTGCGTCTACCGCAGCGACTTCAGGCTCGCACACGTCAAGGTTATTAAGCACGCCTACTTCACGGGCAATACCGCGAATACCCAAGCAATCTGCACGGTTTGGTGTAAGGTCTACTTCGATAGCATTGTCATCAAGACCAAGGTAATCGCGAATGTCTTCGCCAATAGGTGCATCGGCTGGAAGCTCGATAATACCGTCGTGGTCGTCGCTAATACCTAGCTCAGAGAAGCTACATAGCATGCCGAATGACGGCTCGCCGCGAAGTTTCGCTTTTTTAATTTTAAAATCGCCTGGCAATACTGCGCCAACAACCGCTACCGCTACCTTAATGCCCTGACGACAGTTAGGTGCACCACAAACGATATCTAGTAGCTCATCGCCACCTACGTTAATTTTAGTTACGCGCAGTTTGTCGGCATTCGGGTGCTGACCGCACTCCACTACTTCACCTACTAGCACGCCTTTAAAATCGCCTGCTACTGGTTCAACACCGTCTACTTCTAGGCCAGCCATGCTCAACTGTTCAGACAGCTCATGTGCCGACAGCGACGGGTTAACCCACTCTCTTAACCATTTTTCACTGAATTTCATGTGTACTCTCTGCCTTAGTTGAACTGCTTAAGGAAACGAAGATCGTTTTCAAAGAACGCGCGCAAGTCGTTAACACCGTAACGAAGCATAGTTAAACGCTCTACGCCCATACCAAAGGCAAAACCAGTGTACTCTTCTGGGTCGATACCCACAGCTTTAAGTACATTTGGGTGCACCATGCCGCAGCCTAGTACTTCAAGCCACTGGCCGTTTTTACCCATAACATCTACTTCAGCTGAAGGCTCAGTAAACGGAAAGTAAGACGGACGGAAGCGAATTTCTAGCGACTCTTCAAAGAAGTGATGTAAGAAGTCGTGCAAAATACCTTTAAGGTCGGTAAAGCTAACGTTCTTATCAACCATCAAACCTTCCACTTGGTGGAACATTGGCGTGTGGGTTTGATCGTAATCGTTACGATACACGCGCCCTGGCGAGATAATACGCAATGGCGGCTTTTCCGCTTCCATGGTACGAATTTGAACACCAGAGGTTTGCGTGCGAAGCATCATGTCTGGGTTAAAATAGAAGGTATCGTGATCGGCACGCGCTGGGTGATTCGCAGGAATATTCAGTGCGTCGAAATTGTGAAAACCATCTTCAATTTCAGGGCCGGTCTTTACCGAGAAACCAAGCTCACCAAAGAAAGATTCAATACGCGCAATCGTGCGGCTAACCGGATGCAAGTTTCCTGGCTTTTCAGTGCGACCAGGCAAAGTTACATCTACGGCTTCTTCTGCTAGCTTTTTGTTTAGCTCTTCAGTGCGTAAAAACTCACCTTTTGCAGAAATAGCTTGCTGAATAACCTGTTTAGCTTGGTTAATCTTTTGGCCCGCGGCAGGACGTTCTTCGTTCGATAACTTTCCAAGCCCTTTAAGTAAGTCGGTAAGTTTACCTTTCTTACCCATGAATTCGACCCTAACTTGGTCTAATGTGGCTGCATCTTGTGCAGCGTCAATCTGGCTTTGTGCCTGATTGATAATAGCGTCAAGCTCCATGTTTTCCTCAATTTACATGATGACTGCATGGCCAAAGCATAGGAAGAATTTTTCTGTGCGCTAAGGCTTGCCTGAAATAAAAGCGGTAGTTTACACGAGTGACAGA
>JAXHTT010000237.1:0-3662 GCA_034190055.1 Pseudomonadota bacterium
CGCAATTACAGCTCAATGCCATTTTAGATGGCAGAGGAATTGAGAGCACTCGCGAGTTGGCGATTAGAAGCAAGTTACCCGCAACTGTCGTCAAAGAAGTGGTGCGACGTGTTCAGGTGGAGGGCTTAAGGGTAACGCCAGTATTAAACAAACTGCTTTACGGCGGTAACAACAAATTATCAGGAGAAATACCAGTGATAGAAAAAGAAACCGAGTCTGAAGATATTCCAATGGACGAATTGTTTGGCTGTGTGGAGCTTTCTAAACGCGGCTCAAAGCTTTTATTCAAACTGTTTGAAAGTTTAACCAAAGACCATTTGATTGCTGCTGGCTTTACAGATGAAGACATTGAACATTTTGGTGGCGTGTACCACACCATCAAATACCAAGCGCTAGAAGAACTCTAATAAGAAAGGACCAATAAATGCTCCAAATACTCACACAAGCAAGCCTCTGTGAAGCTGATTTTAATCAAAAGATAGATTTCGTTATTGAAGGCTTCATCACTAAGCGCATGATGACCATGGTGTATGCCGATGGTGGGAATGGCAAAAGCTGGTTAGCGTTTGCGCTGGCGAAATACTGTGCTCCCCGAATGAGACAAGTGTTCTACTTGGATTTTGACAACCCACTAAGTGTATTAAAGGAACGCAAGGTGCACGAGCTGCTTATCGCTCCACACCCGAACTTGCACTATGTGCAACGCAGTAAAAGCCCCCTGCCCCCATTCGAACTATTAAGAACGTTGGCAGAGAACGCGACTGCTAATCAATTTGAAAACATGATCTTCTTTGTAGACAGTCTTCGAGACTTCGCCGATGTAAACAACGAAGCCAAAATTGGACTGGTAATGAACCTACTAAAAGATATTCGAGAAGCGGGCGGTACCATTCTTATACTCGGCCACAGTAATAAGGACGGACGCAATTACCAGGGCAGTAATGCAATTCGAAATAGCCTAGACAATATGTATCAGCTTAAGAAGCGAGAGCTTGCTGAAGGCGTAGGTGTAATTCTTGAGGTAAGAAAAGAGCGTGCAGCCATCGTCGACAAAGCATTTGATATCGACCCGAATACGCTAGAGCTAGAAGAAGTAGACTTAATTGAAGCGCAAGCCTCAGAGCAAGACCTTGAGTTCGTAAACCAGATTAAGCACGTATTAGTTCGAGAAGGCCAAGTTGGAAAAGGCGACCTTCTTAACGCCGCTGGATATGCTAAAGATGATAAGACCGCTCGCGCTCGATTAGAAAAATACGACGGTATTTACTGGAAAAGCTCTAGACGCCACACCCGTATATTTTACCAATTGTTGCAGTTGTAGCTGTTGTAGACCTTCTACACGTTTTGCACAAATACCCAATCATTTGCATAAGGAAACATTGACACGCCGCACGCACGGGATTAAGGTTGCCGCACTGAAACAAAAAAGCGGTCCACCGCACCCGTTAGCCTTGCGGCCTTTTTATGCCTGTAAGTTAGGCATAAATCCGTCCATTTTCAATGGTCGGGTGAAGAGGCGTTAATACAACACCCGCAGGGGAATACCGCCCGGAGCTTCTTTTTTGGCTTCAGTTGACACCCGACCACCATTTTTCACTGTCGAGTGAAGAGGCGTGAATAAAATACCCGAAAGGGGAATAGCGCCCAGAGTTAGGCCGCAATATCGGGGACCGCTATGTGACTCTAGTTGACGCTCGACACCCATATTGCAAAAAACTACTGAAACAAAAAAGGAGACCATTATGGTCAATCAACTTCCCGATGTGGACTTGCGCCACTATATATCGATAAAAGACAATCAACTGTACACCCCATCAACTCGCATTGCAGATGTGTTTGGTAAACCCCATAAAGATGTGTTAGCCAAAATTAGAAAACTTGATTGCTCTCACTTTTTCACTGAGCGGAATTTTTCGCTCAGTGAATTTACTGATACAACTGGTCGAAAGCTGCCCATGTATAACGTCACCAAAGACGGTTTCATGTTCTTGGTGATGGGGTTTACAGGCAAACAGGCAGCATCCATAAAAGAAGCGTACATCAATGCGTTTAATCAAATGGCCGAATCCCTTCAAAACAAACAGCACGACAGCAGTGCAGTACAAGCATTACAGGCTACCAATCAAGACTTGCAAGGCGAGTTGTTGCAGCTCTACCGCGACAAAGCCCAGTTGTTAGAACAGCAGCTGTCGCACACTAAAAAG
Source organism: Pseudomonadota bacterium (assembly GCA_034190055.1). GTDB lineage: Bacteria > Pseudomonadota > Gammaproteobacteria > Enterobacterales > Alteromonadaceae > Alteromonas. The sequence goes on from JAXHTT010000237.1 coordinate 2,205, forward strand.
ACCAGCATAAGAAAAGCACCCAGCAATAAATACTTCGAGCATAAAAAGCACCAGTTCATACAACACGTTGTCCAGTATCTTCGTCAACACCCGGGTGCGAATAAAACAAATGTAATGGCGGCTGCTGGTTTCAAAAAGGATGATAAAACAGCCCGCAAATGGCTGGCAGATTATGAAGGCATCCACTGGGAGAGCGAAATTATCGGTATCTCTCACGCTTATTTTTGCAAGGAGTAATGCAAATGGACAACACAGACTTTTTAGAAGAGCTAAACACGCTTACCACATGCCAAGAGGCGCTCGCCGAATTGTTGGGTGCAGTACCCGAGGGAATATGTTCTACGCGTAAACTCGCTGTTTTACTCGACTACCTTCAGTCGCAGCAAGGAAAGCTAATCGATACGCTAAGTCGATAAACGCCAGCCCGCTATGTGCGGGCTTTTTATTGAAAGGTGGTGTTTAAATTTGACTGAATTCAAAATGCGATCCATTCTACTGGCTTTTAAAAGGAGTTTAATATGTTTAGAACTATCGTGTTTCTTTCTGCTTTAGCCATTGGCGCTTGTTCGAATACGTCTGGGCTAGCCCCAAAAGTCAGTCATTCTGGTTTTGATAATTCAAAAGTCGTTAATATCGCACCGCACGGTAACGCTTGCACTTACATGACTTGCACTGGCTTCGGGCTTCAATGGAATAGCAAGTATCCAGATGATGCTTTTATGATCGTTCAAGTATTCAATAACGTTACTCCAATTTTTGGTGCGCAGTTAAATATTGACGGTGACATTATCACGTTAAAAGAAAGCCAACTTGTTTCGAGTTACGACGTCGATGGCTACACGCGAAACAGTTCGAAAGCTTTTTCAGTGAGTCTAGAAACCCTTGAGAACATTGAAAACGCCAATAGAGCGTGGATGCGAGTTGAAACGCCCGACGGTACAATAGAGGACGCTATCATAGACAATGGTAAAGATAGTAAGTCATACCATGCGCTCAAACGTTTTCTAGTCGAAGTTAAAAGTTAACCCAAACGCAGACTAATCCCACCTATCTCACCGCCATCGCTACGATGGCGGCATGAACCAAGAAAATCCCACTTACCACTACGGCCTAACGTCGAAAATCAAAGCCATTACACTGGCGCGTCAAGCATGTGATGTGTTGGGCCATGGCTCGACTGGCTGTGCTACGAACCTGCTGCTTGAAACTGCAGCAGCTGAAACGTGTCTTGGCCTTTATGAAGACCCGACGCCTGGCGGCGCAGGTATGGGGCTTTGTCAGCACGACCTCATTGCATTTCAAGACATTATTCAGCGCACCCCCATGCGAATAGTGAAAACCATTCACATGGAATTCGGTTATGACATTAGAAAGCTGGTGCACACCAACTTGGCGGATGACCCGCTTTTAAGCTTCATATTCTGTCGTCTGCACTACCGTTTACGTCCAGAGCCAATC
>JAXHTT010000238.1:0-3621 GCA_034190055.1 Pseudomonadota bacterium
GCCAGAGAACTCATGGGTATCCGGCTCCAAAAGCCTGACCAGCGGCACAAAACTCTGGTGCTGATAAATGCGTACATCCACCCAGGAACCCACACAAGTGAAGCAAGCTGGGAATTCCTCGCCTTTCATCAAGATAGACACCAACTTGTTCCTTGACTCCAGGTTGGTCTCGTACAATTTGACCAGCCGAAACACCACGCATTGAAACCTGACTTTGCCCCGGCCCCAAATTTTGAATAGAGACACTTGCCACATTTCTAGCTACATCTTCCAGGTTGCCAGCGCCACTGCGCTCAAAGTCTCGCTGCGTTTGTGCGTTAATTGAAAAAGGAATGTCTTCAATGGATTCAGCGCGTTTTGTTGCCGTTACTATGATTTGCTCAAAGTTTTTCTCATCCGCTTGTTGTGTGTCCTGTGCAATTGCGCCAGAGCTGAGCAGCCCCATTATTGCAATGCTTAGAGTGCTTCGTCGAAACGACGTTTTTTCTAGTTTAAACATAAGTCCATCCAGGTTGGTTGTTTCTATTTTGTTGTTAGACAAGGGCGTAATGTGGCAAAAAAACTTGGCTATTTCTATATCTGGCGAAATAAATATTTCAACTTTAGTTGTAAAGCGCGGTCTTTGTTTTTGCATGTTTCTTTTTTGTTAAATGTTCTTGTGGCCTGAAAATGCGTCTAAAAGGTCAAAACAAGTGTCTATCAGGCTAATTACATCAGTAATAGTTTAGGTATGATTTGTCTTAGATGAGCTGCATTTATTGCTTAAGAAAGTACCGTAGTTGTCGCAATCCTTGTTGGAAAAGTGCTCAATGCGTAAATCTCATACAAGCCCAAAACCCAAAACAAAAGCCATATAAGAGAACTGCAATGAAAACATCAGTGAGCGCAAATGAACTTCTAAAAGGTATGCTAGCAATCGTTGTCGCGAGTTTTTTGTGGGGTACAACAGGCACTGCCGCTCAGTTCGCACCAGAGATCAGTCCGCTGGCAATCGGTGCATTTGCAATGGGTATAGGCGGTGTATTGCTTTGTGTCAGTGCCCGAAAATCAATGGTAAAAGATGCACCTATTCTTTTTTCCATTCCATTGACCTTTCTGTTTGGCAGTGCATGTGTTGCAATTTATCCGCTGGCCTTTTACAGCTCAATGCGTTTGTCAGGCGTTGTCATAGGGACCGTGGTTTCTATCGCCAGTGCGCCACTATTCGCTGCGCTTTTTGAGTACTTTTTTAGTAAAAAGCCCGTGTCTTTAAAATGGTTTATTAGCTTTGTGTTTGGTGCGTTTGGGATTGGCATGTTAGCCATGGGTAAGGCACAGAGCGCAATGGCGTTGTCAGCATCTAAAAACGAGCAGATGTTTGGCGTTATTTTGGGTTTAATTGCAGGTTTAACTTACGCGGGGTACTCATGGGCTGCAAAGCAACACATTGACGCTGGAGCAAATTCAAAATCTGCCATGGCCGGCCTGTTCGGCTGTGCTGCGATTGTCCTACTTCCTTCTCTTTGGTTTACTGGTCAGAACCTATTTGCTAACACTATCCACACTAGTGTTTCACTTTATATGGCAGTGGTACCAATGTTTCTAGGGTACTTATTGTTTGGTTATGGTCTTCGCACTACTGAAGCCAGTAAAGCCACGCTTATCACGTTAATAGAACCACTGGTAGCCACCTTATTCGCTATCTTTCTAATTGGTGAAGTATTCAAACCGGTAGGGTGGGTTGGCATGGCGTTGGTAAGCCTGTGTCTTTTTATCCAATCCGTAAGGTTTCCTCTTGAATTTAAGCGCTTTGGCCGAAAAGTGACCCCCTGATTATGCCTTTATACCAATTCACTATTTCTTTCAGTGCTTGCCCAGTATTCAACCTTGTCAATAAGGTCTTCAGCGTCGAAGGGCTTACTTAAATAGTCGTCCATTCCCGCATCAACACAGCGCTCTTTATCACCTTTCATCGCATTAGCAGTAAGGGCGATGATCGGGACGTATAAATAGCGCTCTCCAGCTTCCCCGTTTCTAATGCGCTTGGTTGCTTCGAAGCCATCCATTTCTGGCATTTGACAATCCATTAAGATAACGTCAAAGGTCACTTTCATTTTATTCAATGCTTCTAGCGCCTCTAAGCCTGATTTGGCGCTAAGGGTGGTATGGTTGCTCAGGTGCTGTTTCACGATAATTTGGTTAATATCGTTGTCTTCCACAATGAGCACTTTACGCTTTTTACCTTTTTCTCGTTTCAACGAAGAGGCTTGGTGAACGGGATCCAGTAAAGCCTCGTCTGCAGGCTTGAGGGAAACAGTAAAAGAAAACGTACTTCCGTGTCCTTTAACGCTTTCGAGTCTAATATTGCCACCCATGAGTTCACAAAGCTGTTTGCTTATTGATAGACCTAGACCGGTTCCGCCAAACTTGCGGGTGGTTGATAGGTCTTCTTGGGTAAAGACATCAAAAATGGTGCTTTGCTTGTCTTGCGCAATACCTATTCCCGTGTCTTTCACGCTACATAAAAGTGTGAGGCTGTCGTCCGCGTTTTGCTTAATGCTGGTGGTAACTTCAACGTATCCAGAGTCAGTAAACTTGACGGCGTTACCCAACAAGTTCGACAAGATTTGCCTGAAGCGTACATCATCGCCTTGCACAACGTGGAAGCCCTGTAAGTCAAAGTGGAAGTGTAACTCGAGGCCTTTTTCTTGGCACATGATGGCGTACTGACTCTGCAGGTTCTCAAGTGACTCTAAAATATCGAAAGGGTTATCTTCGATTTGTAGCTGACCGGCCTCAATTTTAGAAAAATCTAAAATGTCATTTACGATATGTAAAAGGCCTTGAATACTAAACTTAGCGAGCGAAAGGTAATGTTTTTGCTCTTCGGTAAGATCAGAGTTTGCCATTAGCTGTAATACACCTGATATCCCGTGGATAGGTGTGCGTATTTCATGGCTCATACTCGCTAGGAAACTAGACTTCAATCTAGCAGATTCTTCGGCTTTCTCTCTTGCTTCTTGAAGGTATTGTTCCGTTTGTCGCTGTTGCGTAACATCTTGCTGAAAACCAATGTAATGCGTCACTTCACCATCGGTTTTAACAGGCGTTAAGATTAATCGGTTATAAAATGGGCTGCCGTCTTTTCTGTAGTTAAGTAACGTGGTTTCAATAGGCTCACGTGTTGCTATAGCGTTGCGAATTTGGTCAACGGTTTGCTGACTGGTTTCATCACCCTGCATGGAGCGACAGTTGTGGCCAATTATTTCACTTCGTTTGTAACCAGTTAATTCTTCAAATGCACTATTTACATAAATAATTGGCTGCCCGACCCTTTTGACATCAGAAATAATAATCGAAACAGTTGCTTCATCCATCGCATGGGTAAGTATGTTTATGTGGCTTTCTAACGCGCGCTGCTCGGTAACGTCACTACCTACATATATGTCGCCACGAATATTACCCTTTACGTCAGCGAGCGATGCTTTTGTCCAGCGAATATAACGTTCTTTGCCCGAAGCCACTGAAAAGTGCGTCAACTCATCGCTCTGCTTCGCCGCCAGCTTCCGAACTATCATTTTTAAAATCGAATTCTTTTCACCGTATTGATCGTCACAAAAAGCATCGAAGCGCTTATTTGAA
>JAXHTT010000239.1:0-3587 GCA_034190055.1 Pseudomonadota bacterium
CTCGCCTTTTTCGCAAAGCTGCTCGATAGTTTCGTAGGCTAGGAATGGGTAAACCGCAGTGGCACCTAAGCCGATAAGGACCGCAAAGTGATGCGGATCGCGGGCACTTGCTGTTTCAACAACAACGTTCGCGTCACAGCGCAATGACTTTTCAACAAGACGGCGCTGTACCGCACCCACCGCCATTGCGGCTGGGATAACCAAACGGTTTTGTTTTATGTTTCTGTCAGACAGAATAACAAACGCAGCACGTTTATTCTTAACTAACATTTCCACTTCGTTGCACACGCGTTCAATGGCTTTCTTCAAGCCTTCTTGCGGTGCGTATTGAAGCTCTACAACCTCTGAATAATAGTTGTCAGGGTTAAATTCACGTAGCTGCTTAAGATCGGTATACATTAATATAGGCGAGTCGAACAACACGCGGTCAGCGTAACCAGAAGTTTCGCTAAATACGTTCTGCTCGCGGCCAATACAGGTTGCCAACGACATAACGTGGTTTTCACGTAACGGGTCGATAGGCGGGTTAGTAACCTGCGCAAACTGCTGACGGAAGTAATCGTAAACGGTACGCTGGCGCGATGACATAACCGCCATTGGCGTGTCATCACCCATTGAACCAACGGCTTCTTGACCGTCTTTTGCGAGTACTTTTACAACTTGTTGAATTTCTTCATAGCTGTAGGCGTGCAGCTTGTGATATACCGCCATGGCATCGTCGTCAAACACGCGTTTGCCAATTAGCGAGGCATCAAGCTGCTCGATAGGGGTCAAACGACGAATGTGTTTTTCTAGCCACTCTTTATATGGATGACGCGCTTTCAAGTCGTCATCAATTTCTGTGGAACGCCAGATTTTGCCGGTGTAAGTATCTACAGCAAGCATTTCACCTGGACCTACACGACCTTTCTCAATAACGTCAGCTTGCTCGTAATCCCAAATCCCCACTTCTGAGGCAAGAGTAATAAACCCATTGTTGGTAATAACATAGCGTGCAGGACGTAGACCGTTTCTATCAAGGTTACAGGCTACGTGGCGACCATTCGTTAATACGATGCCGGCAGGGCCATCCCATGGTTCCATGTGCATCGAGTTAAACTCGTAGAATGCACGAAGGTCGTCATCCATGGTTTTATTATTTTGATACGCGGGCGGAACAAGCAAACGCATGGCACGGAATAAATCCATACCACCGGCTAGGAACAGCTCCAGCATGTTATCCAGCGATGATGAGTCTGAGCCTTCAGTATTAACGAAAGGTGCAGCATCTTTTAAATCTGGAATAAGTGGCGTTGCGAATTTAGCAGCACGTGCCATGGCCCAGTCGCGGTTTCCTTTAATGGTGTTAATTTCACCGTTGTGCGCAAGGAAACGGAAAGGCTGAGCAAGCGGCCAGCGCGGTAGTGTATTTGTTGAGAAGCGCTGGTGGAATACGCAAATTGCGCTTTGCATACGCTCATCGGCAAGATCGTGATAAAAGGCAGGTAAGTCTTTTGGCATTACCAAGCCTTTGTAGATCGTTACTAAGCCTGACAAGCATGCTACGTAAAAATCTGGATCTGCTTCTAGCCGCTTTTCAGCACGGCGACGGATCATATACAAACGACGCTCTAAGTCGCGTTTTCTCCAACCTGCTGGCGCGTTCACAAATACCTGTTCAATTTGTGGAACACCCGTTAGCGCTAATTCACCCAGTACTGAGTGGTCGACAGGCACTTCGCGCCAACCCACTACTGAAAGTGTTTCTTTTTCTAGTTCTTCATTAAGTACTGCACGCGCGGCTTGCGCAAGTACCGGGTCCTGACTTAAGAAAATCATGCCCACGCCGTATTTTTTGCTGAGTTTCCAGCCATTTTCTTCGGCGATTGCATGGAAGAACGCATCCGGTTTCTGTAGTAATAAACCACAGCCGTCACCGGTTTTCCCGTCGGCGGCGATACCGCCACGATGCTGCATACGGTCAAGACCGTGTATTGCAGTAGTTACCAATTCATGACTGGCTTCCCCATGAGTGTGAGCGATTAAGCCAAACCCACAGTTGTCCCGGGAATCATTGGGATTATATAAACTCATCTCTTAACTCCTTCAACCTTTTGACTGGGCAAGGTATGCGTTGCGTGTAGATGCGCCTAGGTTTGCGTATCACAACATTATTAGACGTCTTTTATGCCTGCGAGCGGTATTGCTTGCGGCGTGCGCCTTTCTTGTCGTTATTTTATTATTAGAGGATTCCAGTCGTTTCCGCATTTTTATGCATTATTGCGATGCGGGCCGTACAAAATACCCACATTAAAAACTAAAATCAAACGCTAAAATTACAAGCTTTATAGTGAATTAGTATAATTTCAATAAAATCTTTTTAAATCAAAGCTTTGGAGATTTCATTTCAGGTTTGTAACAAAAATGTTATCAGTTAATAAAAATGAATAGTTTTCAATCGTTAAATGATATTGGTTCTCATTTGTTTTTTATTAATGAATAATTATGCTCTATGTTTGCGGTTTTATGTTGTCAATGGCTGTTTGTTTGTATTTTTATGAAAATGTAAAGCTATGGTTCCACTCATATAAGTAGTTTGCTATATTGGTTGAAAATCACCCGAATGTAAGGTTGGAGCTTTATGCTGTGATACTTGATAGTACATTCATGTAATTTTTACGAGCGCGTAAGCATAAGTAAAAGAATAAAAATTCACTGAAAGCACATGTTGCCAAGCCAGTGAGGACTATCGAATGACAGTATTACAGGCAAGCCCTAACAGCACCTTCGTTATTAACGAGCATAAAGTAACAGGCGAAGGCGTAAGTTTTACGCCCTCTCCCAATACCTCAGGGCTCTTTGAAAAGGGTATTCCTGATACTATCGTTATCCATTTCACCGCAGGCAGTAGTCTAGCGTCGTCAGTAAATGTATTAACCAGTCCAGATAGCGGCGTGTCTGCTCACTTCGCCGTGGGACGTAACGGTCATATTGTACAAATGCTGCCAACGAATAAGGTTGCATGGCATGCAGGCGAAAGTCACTTTGAGGGGCGTAGTGGGTTAAACAAATACTCTATAGGCATTGAACTAGATAATGCAGGCCAGCTAAAGAAAAGAAGTGATGGCACCTATGAGAGTTGGTTCGGCAAAAAGTATGAAAAGAACGAAGTATTCGAAGCTAGGAAGAGTAACCAGCATGCTGTTGGCTATTGGCACAAGTATACTGATATTCAAATATCACGAGCCCTCGCCTTATGTAAAACACTGTGCGAGTACTACCAGATTTCTAAGATTGTTGGACATGAAGAGATTGCGCCCACGCGTAAAGTAGATCCGGGCCCCGCCTTTCCAATGCAAAAGTTTAAAGAACTCCCACTGCATCTCGAACGTGTCGCGGTACTAACAGAATCGAAAGAGATGGGCCCACAGCGAAAGGAACATGATGAGTTTCAGCATAAATTGGCTAGACCTGCAAAGAAAGTAGCCAATGTATGTGCAAATGCGCTTAATGTTAGAAAAGGCCCTGATACTTCATTTCCCACTGTTGAAAGCAGTTTAGAAAAAGGAGAAATATTACGTGTTCTAGAGAAACAGGGAGAGTGGGCT
>JAXHTT010000024.1:0-33194 GCA_034190055.1 Pseudomonadota bacterium
CTTCAGCAGTAGCCCAAGCTATCACCTTTTTGCATGCCTCGTGGCATAAGCCGCTTCCTCTTGCTTCAGGCAACATAGCGAAGCCCAAGTCTGGGCATTCAAAGGCAAAGCGATTAAATAACCCACAAACTCCTAACGGCTGTTTGGTGTCATTTAACTCAACAGCAAGTAAACCGTAACCCCACTCTTCTCGTTGAGCATTGGTTTTTCCAATGTAGTCGCAGGCGTCATCAAGTGTATTTACATTCTTACTTCCAATGTATTTAAGCCACAGCTCGTCTTGCTGTAATGCTAGTACCCAGTGTTGATCATCAAACGTAAGCGGTCTTAAAGTAATTCTGTCGGAAGTTAAAAATGATGCTTCAGTATTCACACTAAATTCTCTGCCTAAGGGGCGTCTGTTAATGCTAAAACTAGCGCTTCGCTAGAATTCTGTCTATATGCTCAATAGTTTCATTATCTACTTTTGCCGCACGCGGGTATTTGGGTTGTGCTCTATCGTTTATTCTTGGATGTTCCCATAGCGACGTATGCATTACAAATCGCTCCGCTTCTTCAATACCACCGTGTTCTAGACAACCAGCCATACAGGTATCAACATAAGTTTGGCTTACAGGAAAAGCTTCGCTTGCTGGCTCGCAAGCGAGTGTCTCACAAATCCAGAAAGTGAACTGCGCCAATCTTTCATTTAACGCATCTGTTACCTCATCTTGGTGAAGTTGAAAACTAAGCCCTTTAGGACTTACTTGTACAAATCGATAGTCTTTCTCGCGTTCCTGTAATGCGGGGTTAATTTGCGTAGGAATAAGCTGAGCGTTCAGCTGGCTATGAGCGTTGGCTACGGCGCCTACATAGGTTTGCTTTTCTTGGATGCTGCGCGTCACCCAAGCTCGTTCGAACCCTGATACGGTTACAGGGATCCCTTTTGTGAAAATATCCGAATAGCGTTCTCGGCTGTCTTTGCTGAGTAAGCTTCCATAACCTAAAACCATGTGTTGTTCGGTTTGCGTACTTAACCAGTTCGCTATTTCATTCATTTTCACCTCTACTTCATAGTTGCTTCAACATCCCTATTTTAGGGTTGTTTACCTTTACTGTGTATAGCCCCAAGATAAAATCGCGTTACCCATTTTTTCATACTTCATAAATAAAAAAGGCGGTGTAACAAGTTACACCGCCTTTGTTTAATACAGCAACGTTGTTAATTAAAACAACGCTCTCACACCCATAGTAACGTTTCTACCTGGAAGCGGTGCTTGGTCTTTTAAGAAAGATGTATGAACACGGGCTTCTTCATCAGTCAGGTTTTCACCACGGGCAAACACTACCCAGTCGATACCTTGAGAACCAAACTCATACTGCACGCTTGCGTTAACTAACGTGTAACCGTCGGTTGTAGTTTCAAACGACGCCACTTCATCTTGATCGTCGTACCACGTAAAGCCGAGGTCAGCACTTAAACCATCGTTCACATAGCTTAATTCACTACCAAAGCGCATAGGTGGCGTGCGTGGAAGGTTGTCATCTTCTACTTCTGCGCGAATATAGTCACCAAATACAGTTAAACGTAGCGTTTCAGTTAAGTCTACGTAAGTTTCTGCTTCAAAGCCCCAGATGTCGGCGTCAGCTTGTTGGAAGTAATAGATAGGCAAGCCCTCTTCATCGCCGTGCTCGTCATGTTCGTGCTCTTCGTGCTCGCCTTCTAGCTCTTCTTCCTCATGCTCGCCGTGCTCTTCATGCTCACTAAGTGCAATTAAACCCGTGCTTGTTTGGAAAATGTAGTCATCCGCCTGATTATAGAAGAACGACGCACTGTAGCCCCAGCTTCCGGTAAACTTACGGAAAGTAATATCCAAGTTGGTGCTAACTTCCTCGTTAACACTTCTTAAGTCTTCTTCAATATGGCCTTCCTCGTCCATATCAAAAACTAGACCTACTTCGTAGCTTTGCGTTGCTAAGTGCTGGCCTGCAGAAAAGAGTTCTTGCTGGCTAGGCGCGCGTTCGCTGCGTGATAAAGTCACTGCAATAGAGTGCCCTTCCTGGTATTCCCAGTTAGCGCCCGCTGAAAGCGACAGGCTGGTGAAGTCATAATCAGGGAAGTTGAAAGCAACAGCGTGCTCTTCATGTTCTTCACCCTCATGCTCTTCATCGTGCTCCTCACCTTCATGCTCATCATGTTCTTCATGTAGAACGTCAAGTTCTACTTCGCTTGCGTCAGCATCCAAAGTCGTCCGTTCAAGTCGGCCTCCCAACTCAAAGGTAACGTCACCGACTTTTTTCTGCTCAACCACATAAAGTGCATAGCTTGATGTGGTATTGGCTGGCGTGAAAGCTTCTTCGCCCACAGCATTGTAATCGCTATGGTTAAACTGTAGGCCGAATACGCCGTGCCATCCGTTTACTTCTTCATGGTAAGCAGACAGGCGGATGTCGCTTGTTTCGTTTGTGAATACAGTACCCGGCTCGCCGTCTTCAATTTCTGCGTGCTCATAATCGGTATAAGCCGCGGCAAATTTAAGGTTAGTAAGCCCCTCAAAAGGAGAATGCCATTCACCGGCTGCTTGATAGCGAGTCATATCTACATCAAGTAGCACACCTTCTTCGCCATGGTCATGTTCTTCGTGCTCTTCATCCTCATGCTCTTCGTCGTGTTCATCGTGCTCTTCTTCACCGTGAGCATGGCTGTGGCCTGGCACCCCATATTCGTTGTCTAACTGCTCAACCGCGAAACCGAAGTAGCCTTCTTCAGCTACATAAGATAAACCTGCAACAATGTTGCTTGTTTCCATAGCGCTGCTTTCTAATTCACCGTTGGGCTCATCTTCATCAGGTTCGATAGATGCAAAGCCTGGGATGTCAGAATTGTCTGTGTCGCGATAAAAGCCGTCTACATGCCACACAATATTGCCACTACCGCCAGTCACATCAGCGCGAGTGTACGAACCATTGTTAACCGTGCTGTAGCTAGTTTCTGCTTCGCCTTCTACGCCATCTACCTGGTACTGGGGAATGCGTTTATCTACTACGTTAACCACACCACCGATAGCACCGCTGCCGTATTGGAGTGTTGCAGGGCCGCGAAGCACTTCCACCTGGGTAGCGCTTGAAAGCGTAGTCGCTACGTTATGGTCTGGCCCAACACGAGATACGTCAGAAACATCTAAGCCGTTTTGAACTATCTTTACGCGAGGACCATCGTTACCGCGAATAACTGGGCTGCTTGATACTGGGCCGAAATACGTGCTGTGTACACCCGGCGCGTTTTTAAGAGTTTCGCCTAGGGTTGGAGCCTCAATTTTACGTAGCTTTTCAGCACCAATAACCGTTACTGGTGTAACCGATTCGAGTACAGATGATTGAAGCGCATTGGCGGTTACAACAATGTTTTCTACAGATGCAGGCTGCAAAACAAAATCGACATTTTGATCTGCGCTAACGTCACCTAAGTCGTTGTCACCATGGATATAATTTGAAGAATAAACATGCAAATGTATATGTGGCTGTTTTACGTCGTCGAAGCGGTATACGCCACTTTCATCGGTGTAAGCCACACGGCGGCTACCTTCAATTTTAACTTCTGCACCAGCAACAGGTTGGCCAGCAGTATCGGTTACTTTTCCCGTTACTGTAGTGGCATACACAGGCGCGCTTAAAAGCCCTGCTATGGTCAAACTTAGCAGCGAACGCATTTTCATGAGGTTTCCTTCAAGGATGTTATAACATTATCTAGTGATGTTATAACATTTTTCAGCATCAGCTTACTTATGTCAACTGCAGCTCGGCCTAACTCCCCCAAGTTATAACGTAATTTAATGTTTTGTGAACTTTTAACTGCGAAATTGACACTTTTCGTTGCCATACAGCTAAAGCGCTTAGGATATGCTTACACTAAAATTAATAACCTCTTTAATATGTGACGCGCCTGTTTTCAACATCAGTAACCTGTCGACACCCAAGGCCACGCCAGCACATGCGGGCAATCCCGCATCAAGAGCGCTTAAGAAATTCTCATCGATAGGCTTTGTGGGCAATCCATTTTCTTTGCGCTTCTCGTTGTCCCTTTCGAAGCGCAGTCGCTGCTCTTTGGCCGCACTTAGTTCATGAAAGCCGTTGGCCAGTTCTGCGCCTTTGTAGTACACCTCAAAGCGTTCGGCAACCCGTTCATCAACTGGGCTTAATTTGGCAAGAGCCGCCTGAGAAGCAGGAAAATCGTAGATAAAGCACGGTTTTTCGTTACCGATTTTAGGTTCGATTACATAGCTGAATAAGAGTTGTAATTTGCTGTCATAGCTAAGGCTTTGTGGCGCATGTATATCTATATGGTGCTGCTGCATTGCGCTTAGCAAAATTTCATCATCAGCGCTTAGTGGGTCAATATTTAGATAGGATTGAAAAGCGTGCTGATACGTCATCTTATCAGCCGAAGCCGTGTTTAAGGTTTCTTGCAGTAAAGCGTCAACCTCGTCCATTAAAGCGAAGTGATCAAAGCCTAATCGATACCACTCTAGCATGGTAAATTCTGGGTTATGCCAGCGTCCTTCCCCTTCGTGGCGAAACGCTTTACACACTTGATAAATACTGCCGCTATCAGCGCACAGTAAACGTTTCATGGCAAATTCTGGCGAGGTCTGAAGATACAACTTACTTGGCTTACCAGATGAGGCAAAATTAAACTGTGTATCAAACGCATCTAGGTGTTCGTCAGTAACTGTGCCGTTTGAAAGTAAAGGCGTGTCTACCTCTAACACGTTTCTTGCGTAAAAAAACTCTCGGATGGTTCTGAGTAATTCTGCACGCGCTAGACGCGCATCGTGTGTGGTAGTCGGCTGCCAAGGTTGCATGTATTAAAACCTAAATAGTAAAGCTTAAACAAAAAACCGGTACACAAGGCACCGGCTTTTATACGTAAACGGTATGCGCCTATAGCGCTTTAGTTTTCGCTATTATTTTTGTGCGCGAGACACATATTCGCCAGAGCGCGTATCAACGCGGATAACTTCGCCTGTCTGTACGAATAGAGGAACGCGAACAACTGCACCAGTGCTAAGTGTCGCTGGTTTACCGCCCGTACCTGCTGTATCACCTTTAAGGCCAGGATCAGTTTCAGTGATTTCTAGCTCAACAAAGTTAGGTGGCGTTACCGTAATAGGAGAACCATTCCACAGTGTAATTGTACAAACGTCGTTTTCTACCAACCACTTTTGGTTCTCGCCTACCGCTTTTTCGTCTGCAGCGATTTGTTCGAATGTATCGTTGTTCATAAAGTGGTAGAATTCGCCGTCGGTGTACAAGTAGGCAAGCTCTGTATCTATTACATCAGCGCCTTCTACTGATTCACCTGAGCGGAAAGTTTTTTCTAAAACTTTACCTGAAATAAGCTTGCGGATTTTTACGCGGTTAAACGCTTGGCCCTTACCCGGCTTTACGTATTCGTTTTCTAGAATGTTGCAAGGTTCGCCGTCCAGCATGATTTTCAGGCCGCCTTTGAACTCGTTAGTGCTGTAATTAGCCATAATTCCTCTGTCTAAACATAAGGTACAAAAAGTTTCGTGGAACAAATAATACCTAAAAAACCGATTTCTGTAGAGCATAACTGGCAAAAAGAATTGGCAAGTAGCTATACCGATCCTGCAAAACTGTTGCAGCACTTGGGTTTAGACGGAGAAAAATACGCTCAACATATTAAAGCGCGCCGTCTGTTTCCTATGCGTGTTCCACGGCATTTCGTTAGTCTTATGGAAAAAGGAAACCCAAACGACCCCCTGTTTTTACAGGTTATGCCGCTTAGCGACGAATTTCTCACCTCACCGGGCTACAGCGAAGACCCGTTAGATGAGCATGACACAGCAGGCAAGGGTATTTTGCATAAATACGATTCTCGTGTGCTATTAATGGTACGCACTGGCTGTGCAGTAAACTGCCGTTACTGTTTTCGTCGCCACTTCCCGTATGCCGACAATTCAGTCAGTAAACATCAGTGGCTTGATGTACTCGAATACCTTCGCAGCAACAGCACGATTAACGAGGTGATTTTTTCAGGTGGCGACCCTCTTATGGCAAAAGATGATCATTTGTCGTGGTTAGCTAATGAAATTGCAGCCATTTCCCACATAAAACGCCTGCGCATACATAGCCGACTGCCTGTAGTACTGCCAGAAAGAATCAGCCATGACTTTATTGAATGGTTTACGGCCTTGCCGCTTCAAAAAGTGCTGGTGCTGCACGCGAACCACGAGAATGAAGTCTCTGAGCCCTTAAAAAGGCGACTGCGCGTATTGCGAGATAAGGGTGTGACTTTGCTCAATCAGTCGGTATTACTTAAAGGCATTAATGATTCTGGTGAGGCCATCAGTAAATTAAGCGAGTCACTTTTTGAAGCGGGTGTCCTGCCTTACTACTTACACGTATTAGATAAAGTGCAAGGTGCAAGCCATTTCTATGTCAGCGATGATGAAGGCCGCCTGATTATGGAAGAAGCGATAAAGCGCCTGCCAGGCTTCTTAGTGCCAAAACTGGTGAGAGAAATTGGCGGTCAACCCGGCAAAACGCCTATCGACTTACATTTGCATCCGTAACTTACGCGTAGGTATCGATGTTGGCGCCTAACGCGGGGTTTGAAGATGACGGTTTTGGTACGTCAGCGGCTGATTCCAGCAGCTGAAGCGACGCTTTACCCTCTTGCTCTTGTTGGCTTTTTGCCAACTTAAGAGAGGCCAACTCAAGTGACGCACCGGACGCTCCAGAGGCACTAGCACCTTGTAGATCCATACCATTTTCCTTTGTTGCTTGTAGCAAAGTAAAAAAATGGGCAGAATTGCCCACCCTTACGATGTGTTGAATGTTACGTAACCAGCAAGTTCGTTAGTGAACCACAAGCTTTGTAATTTACAACATCGTTAAGGTATCGGCCTTGAAAGGCGAAACTTTAACCATTATTTACTGTAATACATTTGGCGCGGCAAAAAATAATTGCGGCGCAAACCATATAAACTTAGGTGTGCAGGTAGTTCGCACTCCTAATCACATTAGAAATAAAAGGCGTGACTATGCAACAAAGCCAAGAGATGCAAGCTGTCCATCAACAACTTCAAGAAACACTTCAAACGCTGCACCGCAAAGCCGTTGATGCCGACCAAGTTTTAGATAACTTACAGCGCGATCAAAAAGGTAAGTTTGCAGCCGTATTCGCTGACGATAGCGGTTTTACCACATCAGCCAAGCGCTTTGGCCCCTATGTACAAGAGATAGCGAACGACTGGCAGTCGCTAAAGGAACTGGATGACGATGCATGTAAGCAGGCACTTGCGCCTTTGGTTAAAAAAATAGAGTTGGCTCTTGTAACCATTGCACAGTTTCAGCAGTCTCTTGCTAAAAAGTAGCGTAGAACTGCAATGAGTAAAACAAAGCCCGCTTTATGAACAGCGGGCTTTTTTAGATTAGCTTCTCACTTTCGGCGCACTCTTACATGCCTTAGCGCTTATTTTTGGTAAAGCGGCAGCAAGCTGATTCTACGCTTAATTTCTTTTACTTCTTTTAAATAGGCTTCACTGTCCACGCGCTGATATTGCTCAGTAAACGCTTGCTTACTCAAGCCTTCAGGCAGACCTTCAATAGGCGGGATGATTTCCAATTCACTTTGAATGCGCGCCATTGCGTTTTGTACTTCCATTGCAGTGCTTGGATTTGTAGCAACTTTCGCAAACTCAGTGCCCGACATATCTGCGGCTAAATCTACAAAGCTATAGCCCGAACCACCATTGCCTCGGTCCATAAGCTCTTTGAACTCGCCAATTGCTAGGGACATACCTTGTTCAGCCATTAACTCTAATGCAGCAGAAATAATGAAGTGACGAGCCAAATCGTTGCGCTTGTGCAGCACCGCACCTCTGCGAGGCTTTAACGCTTTTTCGGAATCTGGCTGTATGTCGCCCACCAGAGTCCCAACACGATGATGCCCAACGTAAACCGCTAAAGCGAGGATTACCGCATTATTATGCAGTACTGCATCTTCAGGGGTTTGGCTTTGCTCTCGCGCTCGTGCCATCCCTTCACGCAAGTATTCAGTAAGAGAAACCGGCTTGTTTGATAAGGCTATTTCTCTTCCAGACAAGTAGCGTAGGTAGTAAGCGGAAAGCTGCTGAAGCTCAGTCTGTTCACTGACCGACATGTTGGACGCCACTACGTTTAACTCACTTAGCAGCTCATCTAAGCGCCCAACATCAAGGGTTAGTTCACCGCGCCCCATTGTTACTCGCTCTACCCGAGACAGCGCAATAGTGGCTATTTCCGATTGGGTATAAGAGTTCACTGTGCGTTCTAAAAAGCCGAGTAAAAAACGGCCTGGAATGGTTAAGTCGCCTACTTGAACTTGCTCTATACGCAAGCTATCTCCGGGTAATACTAATGCCGAGGCATTAATGTAATAGCCTGTATTATCAATGGCGTAAGTAACATTTATAGTGCCTGCCAATGGGGTGATGTTTACCACGCCTTTAAACTCAGGTAAGGCCCGCTGTAACACGCCCACCAAGCTTTCGACTTGCGTTTCGGTAAGCGTTACCTGATGACCTTCTTCTCGGCGTGAAAATGCCTGTTTTAGCTGGCCGAGAAGTTCGTTAACACTGTCAGCACCATCGAGCTGCGTCGGCGCAGTCGATGCCACCAAGGGCGCTTTTTGTACAGCCATAACGGTAACCGTAGCCACGCCTACTACAAGCAGAACAAGGATGATGGCGATAGTTATCAAAAGCCATTTGAGGCTACGCAAAATCATAAGAAATCAGCTTTACCTGTAATTACAACTAATCAAAAGAAATTAGCGCTTAAATGCGTTGTTGTGAAACAAAACACAATAGGCGCTAAGGTGCTGGTTATACTACGTTATCTATTTTCGCGCCACCAGTGACAAGTGGAATGACAAGTAGGTTGCATGTAACTTTGTTGATTAACGTGGCGTTAGCTCACTATCGTCCCACTCTTTTAAGCTATCGCAAAGCATAGGTGGGCTACTACGTGGTACACTGAGGGCCTCTCACAAATTCAAATACTTTTTACGTGGAGCTAACTGCGTGCTTTACCACATACTAGGCTTTGCTAGTGCCGCGCTTTTTTTACTAACTTGGTTAGGCTTATGGTCACAAATTAAAGCTATGACGCACCATCAAGTGTCCGTTACAAGCGAGAAAAGCGATGCGAACCACAGCCTGTCGCTAAACCAGTTTGGCTCTAGCTATTTTGCGTTTTTCTCTATCTTCCTATTCGGCATTTCAGTAGAGCCTTTTAACCATTACTTGGTTTGGACGCGTTTTGGCGCGCTCATTCTTACGCTCATAATAATTTGGAAAATATGGCAACACAGGCGAACTACAATTTCAGGCTACGTTGCCGCTACTGCTCTGCTTGCGCTTGTTGGCGGTACCCTTTCCATTGCTTTTCGCCCCTTCCCAACGCTTGCGCAACTTGGCGCAAACACGTTGATGCTGGTAGTCACCGTCATATTATTTCAAGGTTCGCTGCATCAGTGGCTTGTGTTGCAGCGTAGACAAAAAGTAGGCTCGCTGTCCTTTGCGTTATTTCGAAACATCTTGATTAAAGACGTTAGCACCTTAATGTTCGGCTTAACAATGCCGTTAAGCCAAAGCTGGCCGCTACTCATCTTAAACGGCACCAGTGTTATAATGCGCGGCAGTATTTTGTTGCAGATGCACAAACTAAAACGCCGAGAACTCCATGTTTCAGGATAGTATCTCGGCGTTTTCTATTCACTTTTTGTGACGTTTTGCTATTTGACCAGCTTTTAAAGCATCGACGTTAATTCTGTGCGTTAGCCCTTACAAGCGCTAGAGCCGTGCGCTAGAGCGCAACTTCTGCCATATTACCTTTGCTTTCAAGCCAAGTTTTACGGTCGCCAGAACGCTTCTTAGCAAGCAACATATCCATTAGCTCCATCATCTCTTCAACATCTTCAATAGTCAGCTGAACAAGGCGACGGGTGTTCGGGTCCATGGTCGTTTCGCGAAGCTGTAGCGGGTTCATTTCACCCAAACCTTTGAAGCGCTGCACGTTCACTTTGCCCCGTTTCTTTTCTGCTTCAATACGATCCAGAATACCCTGCTTTTCGCCTTCATCTAGCGCGTAATACACCTCTTTACCCACATCTATTCTAAATAGCGGCGGCATAGCGACATACACATGCCCCTGCTCTACCAAGGTTCTGAAATGACGCACAAAGAGTGCACATAGCAACGTTGCAATGTGTAGCCCATCTGAGTCAGCATCGGCAAGAATACAAATTTTACCGTAGCGTAAACCAGACAGATCTGTTGAATCTGGGTCAATACCTAGCGCTACAGAAATATCGTGGATCTCTTGAGATGCCAGTACTTGAGAAGAGTCAACTTCCCAGCTATTTAAGATTTTACCGCGCAGGGGCATTATTGCCTGAAACTCTCTGTCACGCGCTTGTTTAGCCGAGCCACCTGCCGAGTCACCCTCTACTAAAAACAACTCAGAGTAAGAAGTATCTTGTGACGAGCAGTCGGTTAATTTGCCCGGTAGTGCAGGGCCTTGGGTGACCTTCTTACGGGCGACTTTTTTCACCTGTCGAAGACGGCGCTGTGCATTGTTGATACACATTTCGGCCAGCGCTTCAGCAATTTCAGTGTGCTGGTTTAGCCACAAACTAAATGCGTCTTTCACCACACCGGATACAAACGCACTCGCCTGACGTGAAGACAAACGCTCTTTGGTTTGGCCCGCGAACTGAGGGTCCTGCATTTTAGTTGAAAGAATGTAGGCACAGCGGTCCCAAATATCGTCCGGTGATAACTTAACGCCACGGGGCATTAAGTTTCTAAATTCGCAAAACTCACGCATCGACTCCAGTAAGCCTTGGCGCAGTCCATTAACGTGGGTCCCCCCCTGTGCTGTAGGAATAAGGTTAACGTAGCTCTCTGTTACCAAATCACCACCTTCAGGCAACCACATCACTGCCCAATCCGCCGCTTCAGTATTGCCGCTGAACGTGCCTACAAACGGAGTATCTGACGGTAAAGTTTCAAATTCTTCCACCGCTTGGTAGAGGTAATCTTTCAGACCATCTTCGTAATACCACTCTTGGCTTTCTTTGGTAACTTTGTTGTCAAAGCGTATACGCAAACCTGGACTTAGTACCGCTTTGGCACGCAGATTATGGACAAGACGACTAACCGAGAACTTTGCCGAATCAAAATATTGCGGGTCGGGCCAAAAATGTACACGGGTACCAGTGTTGCGCTTGCCGCAGCTATCAATAACTTGTAAATCTTCAACCTTGTCGCCGTTTTCAAAGGCGATTTGATATACGTTACTATCCCGTCTTATCGTTACCTCAACACGGGTTGAAAGCGCATTAACTACCGAGATCCCCACGCCGTGAAGACCACCAGAGAAAGCGTAGTTTTTATTTGAAAACTTACCGCCTGCGTGAAGCTTACATAATATAAGCTCTACGCCAGATATTCCCTCTTCAGGGTGTATATCTACCGGCATACCACGACCATCGTCGATAACTTCTAACGATTGGTCTTCATGCAAAATAACTTTGATATTAGAGGCATGGCCGGCGAGCGCTTCATCCACACTGTTATCGATAACTTCCTGCCCTAAATGGTTTGGGCGGGTGGTGTCGGTATACATACCAGGACGGCGTTTTACGGGGTCAAGGCCGTTTAAAACCTCGATAGCTTCTGAATTATATTGATTTGACATAGTTATGGTTGTTATTTAAGCCAGCGATAAGGAAAGAAAGCACACACTACTGTGAGTAATTACAGCACTGCACGGCGTATATTTGATGTTAGCAGGGCTAGTAAAGACTGGCAATGCGCTTATTTTAGCAAAAACTCTGCGATAGCAGGTAAGTGGTTTTCGTAACCAACAAAGCTGTGATCGCCGCCTTCTTCGATAAGTAAATGACTTTGCTGATACTTCTGTGCAGCCAAGCGATAGTCTAGAGTTTCATCTTCAGTCTGAAGCAGCACTTTGTAACAATCGGGCTGTTTAATTGAAGCAGCCTCTAAGGCTTTTATAACCCCCATATCGCTTTCTACTATCTCAAACTTTTCTCTGCTGTACGGGTTTTCGTGAGTGCCAATGAAGCTTTGGAGTAGTTCATAGGGGCGTACCGCTGGATTAATTAATACGGCTTTGCCACCGAACTTTTCTAGTAAAAACGTAGAGAGATAGCCGCCCATTGAGCTACCAATCAGTTTAAGCCCGTTTTCGAGCAGTGCTGGGGTGCTATCAATTAGCTCAAGCAACTGACTTTCAACTTTACTAGGAAAGTTAGACAGTTCAGGAATATGTAAGGTGACGTTTGAGTGATGCTGCTCAAAATATTGTTTAGTTGCTTGGGCCTTTATGGACTTCGGGGAGCTCAAAAAGCCATGAAGATATAAGATGTGCTGCATACTATTCTCTACTGTGTTGCTCTCTACTGTGTTGTTCTCTGTACTTTGGACTATTTGAATTGAAGCCTAGACCTCGATAACCCTAACGTCTACCGTTCCATCATCCATTAAATTAATTACCTGGTACCCAGGTGCCGCTTCGCTTACCCCGAATTCAGCGCACATTCTCCACTGCCAGCAGGTAGACGGGCTTCCGTAAGAAGGCGTGCTATTCGTTCCTATGTATTGGCGCAATGGCGAATGAATATGACCGTGAATTAACGCCTTTATTTGCGGAAATTCATTGATAAGCAACTCAAGGTGCTGCGCATTAGCCAAAAAATGTTTATCCATCCAGCTTTTCGAATGCAATACATGGTGATGTAGCGCAACAAGATGATTAACGTTCGATGATGCATCTAGCGATTGCTTTAATGCAATTAAATCGCTGCCTTTTACCTCTCCCGCAGCCGTGTGCATATTGCCTGAAGCGCGGGTATCCATACCGTGTATTTGCCAGTTCGAAAAGCTTATCGGGTTGGTACTCCGTAGGTGACGACTACCGAGGTAACTTTCGAAATGTGGATTATTGTCGTGATTTCCAGCAAGAACAAACCAGTCTATATTTTCTGGCTCGATGTATTGCTCCATTAAGGCGGTAAAATGCTGATAGCTTTCGGGGGAGTTATCACTACTGATGTCGCCTGTAACCAGCACTTTCACTTTTTGCTCTTGCCCGTAAGTTTCTTTATCAGCGCTTTGATTATTGGACTCAGATATGTCAGCAAGGCTCTCGCGAACAGCGCTAAGCACACGCGTTAGTGAGTGGTATGGGGCTATGCCTGCGTAACCGATTTTGTCTTTGTCCTTAAATAAGTGGCAATCACTTATTTGTATTAGTGTTATCACGCTTCAGAGGTAACGTTAGTTGAGTGTTGCAGGCAGAAGTTTAGCCATTCAGCTAAGAAGATATTCACCATGTGCTTTTCGTTACGCTGGCGCATCTTCAAGTTGGGGTAATCGTAAGAAGGCTTGAGCGCCCCTGTATTTTGGCTGTTTATCACCTCAGCCATGCGAGCATCATGATACAGGCGAACCGTCATACTTGGCGTTAGGTAAGACGGCATGTCTTTAGTGGTTTGTTTGATGCTCAGCGTGCTGGTGTAACGAGCAGAATCTATTATTCTAATCTCATAGGACAAACCCACGCCAACGGAAAATTCATAGCTCAAGTCTTCCGTATCGCAGTCAGGTAGCATTCTAAGAACATGAGAGTAGTTCAGTTCGCAAAGCGCCTGCATTGACGGAAGATGAGGGATATATTTTCGTTGATTGCGTTGTGTCACGATGTCTGCCACTGCTCCAGAAGTTGTGTTTTATGCATAAAGAACCATTGTAGCGCAATTACTGCTGCGGCGTTGTCTATATGGCCATTTTCCAACCATTCAAGAGCGGTATTC
This sequence comes from Pseudomonadota bacterium, assembly GCA_034190055.1. Taxonomy (GTDB): domain Bacteria; phylum Pseudomonadota; class Gammaproteobacteria; order Enterobacterales; family Alteromonadaceae; genus Alteromonas. The sequence goes on from JAXHTT010000024.1 coordinate 13,889, forward strand.
TCTTTTACGCGATGCACTTTGATATCTTCAGACTCGCTTTCAAGCCCGTGAATCCCTTTTGCTAAGCTAGCATCAGTCTTTGCTATAAATATATGTAATCTTTCCGTAGTACCACCTGGGCTCGATAAGTAACTTAGGGCCTTGGTCAAGTTTTGTAGCTTTATCCCCGCTTCTTCCATAGACTCTCTATGACATACATTTTCTGGTGTTTCACCTTTATCTATCATGCCTGCAATAATTTCTATTAACCAAGGGCTTGAAGATGTGGCTAACGCCCCAATTCTAACCTGTTCAATCAGCACGAACTCTTGAAGAATAGGATCGTAGGGCAAAACGCCTACCGCGTGACCACGTTCGAAAATTTCGCGTGTGACTGTGTCGCTCCACTCTCCATTGAAACACTTGTGCTTAAATTGATACTGATTCATGGTAAAGAAACCACGATACACTGGCTTTATGTCGGTGATTTCGACGTCATTTGAGGTAAATGAAAGGAATTCCTTGCTCATTTGCTGACACTTATGGTTCAAATAGATTTATCATACATAGTACATTTACACACCAACCATGTATACGCATGAAAAAAGCAGTATTAGGTGTGTGCGAATAACAGAAAATCTCATATTACAAGTCGTCTATTACTATAAAAATTGCGTGGGTAGATCACATATTCTGTTACAGTTAATCGAATACTGTTACGAGTTTGGACTTTCGGTTTGTGGTTGAATTTTCATACACTTGGTTTTAATAAGTCGTCTTAACGAATAGATGACGACGCAACTTGAACACAACAGGAAGACGTAAGCATGAAACGAACACTTCTGTCGCTGGTTATCGGTGTATCGATGACAACTGGTGCACTAGCCGATGACCTAATGCAGGTATATCAACAAGCACTGGCGAACGATCCATTGGTAAATCAAGCGAAAGCGCAACGTGATGCTGCGTTTGAAGGGATTAGTCTTAGCCGCGCAAGCCTACTGCCGCAGATCTCTGGCTCTGTGGGTTATACGCACACCGAGTCTGAACGCTTTCAGCAACTTGGTCCAGATACGATCTTCACAACAGATACCACTGTCGACACCATTGATTACGGAGTTTCCTTATCAATGTCTTTATATGACCACGCTAACTGGTTGGGTTTAGACCGAGCAGAGAAAGTGGCAGAGCAAAGCGATGCGCAACTTGCCGCTAGCATGCAAGACGTTATCGTGCGTACGGTTACTGCGTATTTTGATGTGTTGCGTGCCCGTGACAATGTAGAGTTTGTAGGTTCAGAAAAACGTGCCATTGAGCGTCAGCTTGAGCAAACACGTCAACGTTTTGAAGTGGGTCTTACGGCTATTACGGACGTTCACGAAGCACAAGCAAACTACGACAGCACAGTAGCCCAAGAAATTCAGGCTAAAAACGAACTTGAATTTGCCCTTGAAGCGCTTCGCGTGATTACAGGTAAATATCACGACCGTCTTTACGGACTAAACAAAGACAATTTCTCCGCCACAATGCCGGTACCAGAAACCGTTGACAGCTGGTTAGAAACCGCCCAAGACAAAAACCTAGCATTGTTGGTAGACCGCTTAGCCATGGACGTGGCGAAAGAAGACATCGCCATTGCGCGTTCTGGCCACCTACCAACCTTGGCCTTGTCGGGTCGATATGGCCGCTCTAAAGACGATGTTGAGGGTGAGTTTATTACTGATGATGGTCAAACCGCACCTGTTGCTTACGACACGCCATATCTTGATAATAAATCAATAGGTGTTACGCTCAACGTTCCTATTTATCAAGGCGGTAGCGTAAGCGCGCAAACGTCGCAAGCGAAGTACAACTATGTAGCGGCCAGCCAAGCTGTAGAGCAGACGTATCGTCAGACCGTACAGTCAGTTCGTAGCTCGTTTAATAACGTAAAAGCGTCTATCTCAACGATTCGCGCTCTAGAACAATCAGTTGTGTCGGCAGACAGCGCCCTTAAAGCAACAGAAGCGGGGTTTGATGTAGGTACACGTACTATCGTTGACGTACTTGATAGCACTCGTAACTTGTTTGATGCACGTCGTAACCTTGCAGGTGCACGCTATGATTTCATTCAGTCTGTAGTAACACTTAAGCAAGCGGCAGGAACTCTTACAGGTGAAGATGTGGCTATGATCAACCGTGGCCTGAAGCCAGTCGATAGCAATAGCAACAAATAGGTTGTTTTATATCGCTAGGTAAGCGTTTGAATACTATGTAATTAGGGTAGCTACTGGCTGCCCTTTTTTATACGTGTTTATTGTTTGTACCCATGTGTTGCGGTGTAAAAGAGTGCTTAGTTGGCGCAAGAAAACTTCTGTAAAGCACCTAACAGCTGCCGGTACTCTGTACATAATGCCTCGGCATTTTGCTTAGTCATTACAAAATCAGATAAACGCATTGAAACGGCGCGTAATTTCTCTTGCAACAGCTGTAACTCATCATCCATGATTATGCCCTCTAAATTTGTCTCTATTTTTAGTGATGTTATTTTTGCCGGGTTTAAGGCTTTAAAGTCGTCTTTTTGCCCCTACATTTTGGCGCATAAAATGTGCTAACAACAACTTTAGTATAACGCCAAGTGAGTTTACGACAAGCTTCTTGGTTCATTGTTTTTTCTTGAGTGATAAATAAAAATGCAAGCCTCTGAACTACAAAACAAATTTGAGCGCATAAGAGCAAATAAATGGTTTGAAGCCTTTGTTATCAGCGTCATCGTGATATCAGCGTTATTAGTCGGTGCGAAGACCTATGAACTACCTACTGGCATGTCATCTATTACTTTGTTTTTAGATTGGTTTATCAGCGCTTTCTTTTTAACTGAAATCACAATTCGTTTCTTAGCGGAAAAGCAAAAGCGTTACTTTTTCAAAAGCTTCTGGAATTGGTTCGACACCCTCATTGTAGTTATCAGTCTAATCCCGGCAGACGACACTGAACTTGCGCTGATTGCACGTTTAGTGCGGGTCTTCCGCGTGCTTCGTATGATTTCCATTATCCCAGAGCTTCGAATATTACTTGTTTCACTAGTGAAAGCTCTGCCTCAGCTAGGCTATGTCATGCTGCTGATGTTTATCATCTTCTACATATACGCAGCGGTAGGCAGCACATTGTTCGAAAATATTAACCCTGTACTGTGGGGTGATATCACAATCTCTATGCTGACGCTCTTTAGGATCATGACCTTCGAAGATTGGACAGATTATCATGGTGCGAATAAGAATCTAAAAAGTTGACAAAAGTTTTTTTCATTATAGTGTCAACAATACGCACTCTATGATAATAGCTTTATGATTATTAAGAAAGTAACAGGTATTGAAATAGCGGAGGGGTTTTTCGCAGAAAGTTATTTTTTTTGGGACCGTGGGAGACCTTTTCTTGCGCCTACTTTATTTCTTCTCTCTCTTGCCCGAAAAGGCGTGGCGAGCAACACAATACGTACGTATAAGGACCGACTGAAAACATTTTTTCAAGTTTTGAGTGAATGGAAAGGCACTGATAGTTGGATACATGTCAACGATAGTGATATAACGGCATACGTCAACGCATATCTTATACAACAAACGCAATCTGCCAAAAGTAGTGTTATTAATCATATTGCTGCACTTCGTGAGTTTTATGAATTCGCTCAGAAAGCTGGTCTCGTCACTAAAACACCATCATTTGAAATTAACTTAAGAAGTTTTAAATTCAAAAGCTCTACTTTAATGGCTGATAATATTTACATACTGAGAAGCGTTTATATCAGTTCCGATGTATTTAAAAACGAAATACTGCCACTTGCAGCTAAAGTCTCGGCTAACGAATTTGTAAAGCGTCGGGCCGAAATCATATTATTATTAGGTTACTATGCAGGACTTCGCTCAAGTGAAGTGACAGACGCACGGAATCTTCAGACTTGTGAACTAAAGAAACTAATACCTGCTGATTTTCTTATTCCAAAACCAATTGAGATAAAAATAATAGGAAAAAATAATAAGCTTCGTGCATTACCCATCCCCTCTTATCTTGTAGACAAAATAAGAATGTTTTTGTATGGAGAACGAAGCTATCTTAAAGAAGGGCCTCTTATATGCTCTCATAAAGGAAAAGCGCTAAGCAAAAATTCACAATTGGCAAGTGACACATTCCGATTTTGTATTCAAATGAGAAACAGTAGAGAGAAATCTGAACATCTTAATATTAACAATCTGAAATCGATGCGATTCCATGATCTTCGCAAATGCTTCGCCACGAACTTAGTTTCTTGGTGCTATGAGTATCAATTGGACCCTTGGATTCTCGTTCCAGAATACATGGGGCATGCTGATAAACAAACAACTTTTATCTATGTGTTTTTCGATGCTGTAATCAATCATCGCGTTGAAGTACTAAAACGCTTGTCCGGAGAGAGTACCACTAATTCATCGTGGTTCATAAGTAGTAAGAAACACACATGACCGTAAATGAAGAATCCAACTTGCGGTTTGTAAAGAAAATATCTTCATCTCATTACATTATTACTGCTAAAAAAGCGTATGAAGTAAATGTAACAGAGGCTACAGCGGAATCTATAGTTTTTAAAGCGGTAATAAGCTACTTCAGTTCTTCAGCTTTTAAGAAGCTAAGTATTCATACTCAGTCTTCTAGGATTCTAGTTATTAGAAAATTCATAGAATATCTGGACTCCGACCAAACTCGCTTAAATAATAAAAACAGTCTGCTGTATCCTGATTATTTTAATTTCATTAAAGGTACTAGGCAATCATTGAGAACAAATAGTATTTGGGCTGAGTTGCACTTACTCAATGCAGTTTTTCATACATATGGAGATAAAAACCCTGACATATTGCAATTTCGTTTTCGCAAGAAAAAGATCGCTAAAAAGGTAGATAGTAAGCCAATTCCATCGTTAGCAGAATTATTCGATAATTGTATATACAACAATTTTGAATTACTTAATTCTCTACGTCACGTTTGCGCTTGGATCATTATCAATCAACACAAATGTCGCCAAGAACTGCTCTCCTGCACTAATATCAAAGATACTCTCGATAACTTAATGACCGATGATGCTAATTCACTCTTGACCTCGCCTTACTTCAGTTACAAATCTTATAGGTCGATTAAAACAAAAAATGTTCAGCATAAATTTCGTATATTGTATGGAGAGATGTTGGCAGCAGCGGCATCGAGTGAGAATGAGCTGCTCTTGGAAAGGGCATTTGTTTCAGTATTGGGAAAAAAGAACTATTTTAAAGACGAAGGAGTGTTGTCAGCGTCTGAAATGCGGAAACTAATAAATTGTTACCTTACATATGATTCTGAAACTGGTTACACTATATTTAAATTTGTCAACAAAAGAGCTGACCAGTGGTTTCAATCTAAAAACAGAAACGCATCAGCTTTCAATAACTTTTCTGCTGCAAATTTACTTAAACCGACTTATTGCGAAAAACTTGCAATGATCTACCTTCTTGCGTCCGACCGTGTTCAAACAAGCACAATGCAAAACTCACTTAGAATAGATGATTTTTCAATCAGTGACGGAACATTAAGCTACGCGATAGAGAAAGGTCGATCCAAGCAGACCATTCCATTTTCATCTCCAGTATACAAAAGAGCTTCATTTATTTTTCAGGCATTTAGTAAATTTATAGACTTACGCCTCAATATCGACGACAAGGAGCAATTACTGTTCAAAAGCCCTTTTGTGGCTGACAAAATATGGCGCTTTGGCTTTGGACCTGGTGTTGGCGATGATCATTTTTTCCACGCACTTGCTGATACAGGTAGTATTGCCCGTAAGATTTTGATAGAAGAAATTGGAGAAGAGAACGCAAGCCCCTTCTTGTGGCTTTTAGAAAAACAGCTTGAAAGAAGAAGAAATTACACTGCGTACGTAGCACAAAAAGATAAACGTAGGTACAACGACCAAGCCAAACTCGAGAAGCCCACAAATGTTAGTTCATCCTCTATTACAGTCGACAATATTGGTAGGAGTCGCGTTTTACTTGATGATGACAACGATTCAGTATCTCACAGTAAAACAGATAGCGATGTCTCTGCTCATTTGACTAAGCATTCTTCAGATGTAAAAGAGACCGTGTATCTAAGACGGTCAAATGAAAAAACACAAATTAAGAAACATCATCAAATAGGCAAAATCGTAGCTGGCGAGATGTTGAGAGATGCGCAAAAGCTAAAGCACATGCTAGACAAAACGAGCATAGTTGATATTGCTCAAGCATCTTCGTTGCTAGGTTTAAAATCACCTGCAGATAATCTAGATAATTTAATCGAAGAGTTGCCTGAAAATTTTGAAGTTGGCGCTTTAGGTGAAATATTAGATGGAACATTAACTGTCATTGTTCAAACAGAGGTAACGAGCGCTTTGATCCAATCTTACATTAGCAAGATCGACGATCACCTCGAAGAATCAACAGAGCTAAACAATGAGCACTATGAATTGTTAATTACAAAAAAAATATACTTATCAGAAGTACTGAAACAATTCACTGAAGATTTAATAAACGAAGGTAAAGCACTAAGCGAACGTTTGAAATTTTCTTATCCAGACTTGCTGGAGGCATTGCAGTGAGAGGTTTACTGATTAGGCATGAGCAATTTAAACCAGTAAATGAAAGAATTCATCTAAATCGACTTATCGATAATGTATGGTATCTAAAGGATACAAAGACTGAGCACATTTACTCATTTGACTGGAACTCCATAGTAGGTAAGACAGAGCATAAGATTTGGGCTAAGGAGCTCATTAAGTTCTATTCGGGGACTTATTCGTCTGAACATGGGTTGCTCAACTGTCGGTACAGCACTTTCAAAGGTTTCATGCAAGGCTTAAGACGGATCTTAGTATACCGATGCTTTTACGATGTACCAGAACACATCGCAGATTGGGGTTTTAAAGAACTACGTACCTTAACGCGAGATGTATTGTGTAGAAGAATAACACTAGATGGTATCACCGATATTGAAAATCGCGATGTCAAATTGGCATCTAGAGGCTCTATCGATAGTATTTTTGCCGTCATGAGTGCTTCTAAGGAAGCTTTTGAAGACGGTGCTATATCTGACTGTTTTTCATTTCATTATCGCAACAGATTTCATATCTGCGAAAAGCTATTCGGCGACTTATTGACTTCTCGAGGGATTCATATAACCGAATATTTTCGAGGCGGAAGTTTTGGCGAAGTTCGACATGAAGTAGTTTCTCTACTCGTTGCAGAATGCATTAAGGTTTTAGAGTCTGACCAGACAAAACTAGCAATTGCTTTATGTAAGTTTCAGCGTTCCGACAATGCGCTTCATCATAACCTTATTTATGGACCTGCAAATCTGAAGAAGCAAGAAACGCGGGTAAGTTTAAACAAATACATCCGATCAAAGTTTAACTTTCAGAGAGCTACAAAAAACCACCCGGATAGGCAAAATGCAAGAAGACGAATTGCTTTGCTACATGAAACCTTATGCGATGCTGTTGGCTATCAAGTAACTGAGCCCATTTGGCTCAATCATGGAGAGTTTTCCTCTTATTGCTTAGAAGTTTACGAGGCGGTAGCCTTCTTATTCTTAGCACTGACAGGCGTTAGAATATCAGAACTAGTATCATTACGAGTGTCTGACTTCACTATCGACAAGTATGGCGACTGGGTATTCAGTAGTAAAGTTGAAAAAACTCACGACGGAACTCGTGAGTTGCGCGTAATGCACGGTATTCTCGCAGAAGCAGCTAATAGTTTAGCTGAACTTAGTTATACTGACAAAAGGCGAGACAATGCAGGTTTCTTTGACCGAAACCTCTCTCAAAATTATATAGATAGAGCACATCCAGACAACTACACCACATGTTCAGATAATTCCTTGAGAGCTTATATCAATAGATTTTATAAGAAGTTTCAAGATACGCACGGGAATCAAGTCGCTTACGTTCAACCTAGCATTAGTCCTCATCAGTTGAGACATTCTTTCGTAGGTTTCTCTATCAGACGCTTCGGCGGCTCGATACAAGAAGCTCTGCGCAAGTATCTTTTGCACTCTTCACACAAGGAATACACTAATCACTATACTCGTGGGAAATTAACTGAAACCATAATTAACCACTATGAGGAGGAATATATCGAAGAGTTGATTCGTCGCATTGCGACTTCAGGTGACAAGCACGAATTCTCCGGGAAATTAGTTTTTCAAATCAAAAAAAGAGTCAACCAACTGTTGAAAACACATAAGGTATTGACGCCAAAAACGCTTTCCGACCTTGTGGATGAAGAGGCTGAGAATGTTATTTCAATAAAGGTCCACTCTTTTGGTTTTTGTATTTTGACAAAGCAAGAATGTAAAAATGCTCGATGCATTAATCCAAAAACAAATTTGCCTGACCCTAAACAACTTTCTGGCTTCTCGGTTTGCTCAGGATGCTCTAATCGTCTTAGTGAAAAAACTCACAAAGAAGTTATAACGCGAAGAGCGCTAGCGCATCAGGACTTTTTAAACAAGTACCCACTTAAACAACATTGTAATAAAGCAGTCAAAGCCAGTCGCGATGCTATAAAGCATGCGGAAATCATAATAAATGAATTAGGAGGATGATATGGCTTTTTTTGATATAGAAAACTTTACTGAATGTTCGAGTAAGCCAGATCCTGCGTGGGTCGAAAATGGAAATTCACTCACGAAGAAGTTGTACGCTGCGACAATGAATGAGTATGAGAAAATAGTGAAAACTATCAATTCTGGGAGAGAGCTTAAAGACCGTGAGCGCTTAATTGTTACGTCCAAGTTAGCGCAAGAACAGGATGTTAACAAAAGTAACTTTAGAATGGATAGAAGACCTGAATTAATGCAGCTAGTTAACTCTTTAAATGAACAACTAGAAAACTTTTATCTTGCCATGCGTGGGCGAAAAAAGTCTGGACCCAAACGGCTCAAGTCAGAACTCGAGCACGAGGTAAAAATGCTAAGAAAAAAGGTAAAGGAACTCGAAAATCAAAATATGAAGAGCTTCCTTGAAGAAGCGATAGAGAGAGAAATTTTGGAAAACCAGAGAGATCTTTATGAAAGATTGGAGCGAATTCAGTCTGAAAACAAGATCCTCCATAACAGAGTAGCGAATTTAACAACATCTAACCAAGAGCTGATTAGACAGATTGCCGAGATAATGAACTCATCTTCTTAATTTGGGGGAAGTGGATATTTTAAGTTAAGCAGAAGCGTTGAAGGTACACATATCACAATCGCGACGCAATAAATGTCCAATATTTCACTTTAAATGTTTCTCAAATCTTAGTATTTTTGTATAAAAAATGCACACCACAGTTTATGTACCAAGCAGATAGAAAGTCGAGCAGTTTTGAATATCTGAATATTAAATCTGAAGATTAAAAGGAAAAATCATGTCAGGAACAATAAATTTATCAGTCTCCTCAAATTGGCACCCTAGTGGTGGTGAAGCTGAAGCGGAATGCGTCGATTTAATTAATACAGCAATAGAAGATGTTATTAACGAATTGGTAGATGAAGGAAAAGAATATGCCGGCTCTTCTCAATCATCCATCGATCTTGAGGAAGATGAAAGAGGAGACGGAACATACTACAAAGCTTCCACAACAGGTGAAGTTTTTTGGGTTTACCAAGAAACGAAGAAGCAAAACAAGAACAATAAGAATATAGACAAACCTGTTGAGACAACCATCCTTGAGGATGAAATACTTAAGAGGGTTGCTAAAAGCGATGTAACGTACGATAAATCTTCTATAAATGAATTGTATTTTTTGGATAATCAAATTGCCATTTCAGATCTAGTTGAAGAAGTAGATGATGTTTACACTACACAAAATTTTGTTTTAATTAATCGCCTTAGTTCACCAATAAAGAAAACATTCAAAATCGAGCTTTCTGAAGATTTAGGAAAAACCGTTTCTTTAACTAAAACTGTAAAAACTAAGCAATCTTCAAAGTTAAACTTAAAGATTAAAGCTGTTTCTGCTGAAGCTAGTCAGTCGATAGAGTTTTCTACCGTAGAAAATACTTCAATGAGTTTCAAATCTCGCCAAAGCTTTACTGATACTTTTACTTTAGAAATACCAGCTCGGAAGAAATGGATAATATCAGTCAAAAAGCTGGTTAAGAAAGGGCGGTACAATATTGAAGGAACAGTTACTGTTGATGGCAAAGTAAAATTGGAAAAAAAACGTCATCGTTGCAGAGGAGATTGGCCTTTTACTAGATGTGGAGATGAGTGGTCTTCAAAACTCGTTAAGCTATCGGATATTTTAAAAAGTAATAGAACTTTTGATATACAAGGAGTATTGACTAATACTTTTTGGGATATTGACTATAGTGTTGAGTACTCAGAAGAGAGTTTAATGGACAATGAAGAGCAAGCTGTCGAAACGAATAGTTCGATACCTGTAGATGCATTATTTCCAAATTTTGATCGTGGATGGATTACCGAATTAGAAAACGACGACTTTATGATTGAAATTGATGATGATGTCATTAATAGAGCGAAAAGAATAGAAAACTTAACTTTCATTAATATAAAGTGATTGAAATTAGGATACACACTAAATGAGTGATGATCGTCGTTCAATCGTTAATCATCACTTATTTGTAGTAGCTCATATCTAATCTGACACATTTGATGGAAAGTTTCGACTTGATCCGACAGACAGCAAAAGACAAACAGCAGACGTTCAGGGCTCTCTGCTCTTGATTCCGATATTTACCATAAGCGGAAGTTAATATGCTTTATTCTGACTGACTCTTCAGTGGCATAAAGCAGTTATTCAGACCACAATAGTCCACAGGATGCGCCTCCAAAAGCCGAATGTTGAATATTACAATTGATAACCAACCCTACAACTCCAAATTTTTATTACAAAGCGATTTACGAGCCACCTCCCCATTTTGTCAAAAGAAGTCGAATGATCGTCATGGGGGTAAGTAAATCCGGGGCATTGATTTATAAACCCAAATGCCCCAGTGCTGCTAATTCACCTTATAGTGAACGAGTCTATAGAGTACAGGTAGTACAACCAGAGTTAACAAGGTAGAGGATATGATCCCACCAATGACCACCGTTGCCAGAGGTCGCTGCACCTCTGCGCCAGTACCTACGTTAAGCGCCATGGGCACGAAACCAAGACTCGCCACTAACGCTGTCATCAGCACTGGCCGCAAGCGAGTCATTGCACCATCAATAATCGAGTTTACCAACTCGCCAGTCTCTTCCATCCTCTGCCTGATAAAAGACAGCATTACCAGACCATTCAATACAGCAATACCAGAGAGCGCGATAAAACCAATCCCTGCCGATATTGAAAGAGGCATATCTCTGATCCAAAGAGCAAAGATGCCGCCAGTTAATGCCAAAGGGACGCCTGTGAAAATTATCAAGGCGTCTTTGACTGAGCCAAATGCAATCACAAGTAATGCAAGGATCAGGAAAAGCGTTGCGGGCACAACCAAGCTCAGTCGTTGACTTGCACTTTCCAATTGCTCAAACGTTCCACCATAACTTATCCAATAACCACTCGGCAGTGCCACATTGGCTGCGATTTGCTCTTTAGCATCATTGACAAAAGAGCCTAAATCACGATCTCTCACATTTGCTGTGACGACGATACGGCGTTTTGCGTTTTCTCGACTTATTTGACTGGGTATATTGGTATATTCAAGCTCAGCCACCTCGGCGATTGGCACATACTCACCATCATTGGTCATGATGGGTATATTTCCCAGCGCTTCTAAATCATTGCGAATCTCTTCAGGATAACGAACAACAATCTCAAAGCGTCTGTCGCCTTCAAATACCAAACCAGCTTCTTTGCCGCCAACTGATGCACTTAACCACGTTTGCAAGTCAGTTACGTCTAAGTTGTAACGCGCCAGCGCATAAGGCTTCGGGTTCACCGTGAAGATGGGGATCTCATCTACTTGTTCTACTCGTGCATCAGCAGCGCCCGGAATATCTTGTAATACGGATAAAACATCACCAGCTGAATCCCGCAGCTTATCCAGATCATCACCATATATCTTGATCCCTAAATCTGCCCTAACGCCACTAATTAATTCGTTAAAGCGCATCTGTATAGGTTGCGTAAACTCATAGTTATTGCCGGGTACATTTTGAAGATCCCTCTCCAATTGCTCGACAAATTCCGTTTTCGATAATGCAGGGTTTGGCCATTCATCAATTGGTTTTAGCATTACAAAAGTGTCAGTGACGTTGGGTGGCATAGCATCAGTAGCCACCTCAGCAGTACCCGTTTTAGCAAATACGGTGTTTACCTGTGGGTATTGCATAATGACCTGTTCAAGCCGTTTTTGCATATCGACAGCTTGTTCAATTCCTGTGCCGGGCACTCTCATTGCATGAAGGGCTATGTCACCCTCATCTAGTTGCGGCACAAATTCAGAACCTAGGCGCATCCCAAACCAAACACTGATAACTACGAGTAATGTTGCTGCACCTACTACCAACCATCGTAATTTTAATGCCCACTCCAGTACAGGGCGGTAAACTGATTTAGCCCCAGTGATTATTGGACTCGCTTTTTCACTGACTTTGCCTGACATAAACATAGCAACAGCTGCGGGCACAATGGTGATTGAAAATACCATTGCCGCTAGCAATGCCAATATTACGGTAGCCGCCATTGGGTGAAACATCTTCCCTTCGACACCTGTTAAGCTAAAGATAGGAATGTACACAATCGTGATTATCATCACGCCAAATAGACTTGGGCGTATCACCTCATTCGTTGCCTCAAATACGACTTCCAGCCGTTCTTTAAGAGGCAGTATTGCACCCGTTCGCCGCTGCGATTCACTTAATCGCCTAATACAGTTCTCGACGATAATAACCGCTCCGTCAACAATCAGTCCAAAGTCTAACGCACCTAAGCTCATTAGGTTCGCGCTAACGCCCGTTTGTACCATGCCTATTATTGTGGCAAGCATGGCAAGTGGGATGACAGCGGCGGTGATAATTGCTGCCCGTATATTGCCCAGCAATAAAAATAAGACAACAATAACGAGTAGTGCGCCTTCAACAAGGTTTTTTTGTACTGTATTGATGGCTTTATCCACGAGCGTAGTGCGATCGTATACACTTTGGATAATTACGCCCTCTGGCAGGCTTGCTTGGATTTCATCCACTTTATCAGCCACGTCTAGCGCAACAGCTCGGCTATTTTCGCCTATTAGCATCATAGCTGTGCCCAACACCGTCTCTTGACCTTCTCGTGTTGCAGCGCCCGTTCTAAGCTCCTTACCGATGGCGACCTCTGCAATGTCACTTACCGTGACGGGAGATCGGTTTGTAAGCGTTACCACCACGTTACCGATGTCCTCAACGCTCGAAAGTCTCGCTTGTGAACGTACTAGTATTTGCTGGCCGTTGCGTTCAATGTACCCAGCGCCCTGATTAGCGTTATTTCGATTTAATGCCCGCAATAAATCGTCAGTACTAACGCCGTAATTAAGCATAAGTTGAGGATTAGGCTTCACATGATACTGTTTGGTAAACCCCCCAATAGCATTAACCTCTGTTACCCCTTTCACCAAGGCCAGTTGAGGTTTCACCACCCAATCGTGTAACTCTCGAAGCGCCATTGCATCAAATTTTCTGCCATCGACAGTTACTGTGCCGGGCTTCGCGCTAAGCGTGTACATGTAAATTTCACCCAAACCTGTGGCAATCGGCCCCATCTTAGGCTCAATACCATCGGGCAATTGGCTTTTGATAATGCCTAGCCGTTCGTTTATGAGGTTTCTGGCAAAATAGAGATCCGTGCCTTCTTCAAAAACGGCCGTCACTTGTGATAAGCCATAGCGCGATAGTGAACGTGTGTAGTCCAAGTTTGGTAATCCTGCCAAAGCGTTTTCTACCAAAAAGGTGATACGTTGTTCAGTTTCAAGCGGTGAATAACCTTCTGCTTGTGTGTTGATTTGTACCTGAACGTTGGTGATATCGGGTACGGCATCAATAGGCAGCTTTTGATAACTGAATAGGCCTAATCCAATCACCAAAAAGGAAAGCATCAGAAAAATACCGCGCTTTTCGATTGCGGTACGAATAATGGAAACTAGCATCTTAAACCTCCCTTAGAACTACACGCCATTTGACAGGGAAATATCAGTTGTAGTGAGGCATTAATGATCATGGCCTGCCTCCGATTTTTCCAAATCTGCTTTAATTATGTAGCTATTGGAAGCCACGACGCGTTCGCCTGCTTCAAGGCCACTGATAACCTCGATATAGTGACCATCTGAGACACCAAGCTCTACCGCTCTGGGCGCATACTCATCACCCTCAACCACAAAAACAACTTGTTTGGCTTCATACTCTTGCACAGAAGATAGAGGAACCGAATGACTTACTGACTTAGTTGACGTCGTAACTTGTGCTTTGACCAGCGTACCGAGTGGCCAATATCCAGTACTATTATCGACAGCTACATTGGCAAGAGAGTGTGGATTGCCATCAGCTGAAGGCGTAATATATGCAATCTTGGAGGTTTGGTTGAAACCTGCGTGGCTTAGTTCAACTGACTGTCCAACCTTGATGCTGCTAAGCATTTGTGAAAAAACGGTCAGCTGTGCCCATACGTTTTTATAGTTAGCTAACGAAAAAAGTACTTGCCCGTTTGATAACTCACCATTATTCGCATGTCGCGCAATCACATTGCCATCAAAAGGTGACGTGATGGAATAACTTTTTAAACTCTCATTGGACTCAACAACCGCTAAAATATCACCTTTCTTAACGGAATCGCCAATGTTGACTTTTACATCTTTAATAACACCGTCAAACCGTGCTCTTATATGACTTAATGAGGCGGGGTCTGCACTAATTCGCCCATAAAGCGTACTCGTTAACGCAATATCGCGTGCGAGCACGGGAGTTGCAGAAATACCATTCTGAATTGCTGTTTCATTGCTCATTCTTACGACTTCACCTGCGTGATTGTCTTGATCGCTGGAACTTACATCACTGTGTTTACCTCCTGCGATTGCGGTTAGGCTATAAAGGCTAAGGGTGAAGATAGAAATAAGTACTTTTTGTATTGTGAATTTATTCATAATCATGACTTCTTATCGAAATGTTAGATGACTGCTGCCAATTGCTTTTGTGACTTGGGTGAAATGAGTCATCATTGTGCTCATTCGTCAGCGCGAGACCTGTGAGTGTTTCAATTTCTGTTTTGCTTAAGTGAACTTGAGACGCTGCCTCTATTAATGTCAGCCGGGTTGTCAGAAATTCTTGTCGAGTAGTTACCCATTCCAAGTAGCTGAAACGGCCCTCCAAATAGGCGTTCTCGACTAAATCTAACGCGCCCTTTAACGGAGGAATCACCTTGCGCTGAAGTGTGTCAATCTCTAGCAATGCTCGTGTATGTTCGCCTAACGCTTGATTAACTGAATGTAATAGGCTTCGAACGTTGCTTTGTCTTTGCTGCTCTATTGCGTCAAGACGTGCCCTGTTTGCTTCATATTCACCAAGGTTTCGTTCTTTTTGAAACAATGGAACGCTTACTCCGGCAACCAGTGCTGTTTCATCAATACCTTGCATTCTGCGAAGCCCCGCTGACCACTCAATATCAGCGCGGTTATTCGCTTGCACTAAACGAAGCTGCGCCGCTTGCACACGGCTTTGTTTAGCGTATAGGTCAATGTGAGGGCTATTTTGGATTGCGACTGCCAGCGCATCAAACGACTCAATCTTATTAAAAGCAAAAAGATCGCCTTCCACACGCTTAAAGCTCGGTACCTGCTCCCCCCACATGATGGATAAACTGCGCAAGGCAAACGTTAGGTCCTGTTGAGCTAGATTAACATCGAGCTTTGCTTGGGCCAGCGCAGCTTGGGCACGTTTTTGTTCTAACAAGGGGGACGCGCCTGCTTCAACGCGTTTCGTTACGGCATTCAATGTATAAAGTGCAAGTGCCTCTGCATCTTTTATGACGTCTAAGTTCGCCTGCAATACGAGTACTTTGATGTAACGACGATTAAGCTCACCGAGGATATCTAAGGTGAGTATTCGCTTTTCAACATCTTGCTGTATTCTTCGTTCAGAGAGTACATTCAACCTTGCTGCTGGCTTATCATTGAGCTGTAACACTGATGATAATGTCAAGGTAACTTCAAGCTCTTTGAGACCTGATACCTCGCCAGTTCCCAAAAAGTTCTCTAATTCAACCCCTGCATTCAATGCGGGTTTAAGCGCCGCCGTTTTTGACTCTCCGTCTATAACACGTTGTTTAAATTTAAACTCATACAGACTTGGATTATTGGCAAGTGTTAGTCTAATAGCGTCCTCAAGAGTCAGCGTTTCTCGTATGGGCGCTTGGACACTTTTGTCTACAAATCTGTTGGTTTTCGCCGCATGAGCGGTCGGTGGACTGAGTAATAAGCCCAGTATGCAACTGCACACAATGGCAGATGCATGCCCGAAAATAGGAAACATTTTCATTGGAATATCCTAATAATTTATCAATATTTAGCATCGCGAGTGTTATCAGCGCGGTGCTATCGAAAAAAAGTACTAGGAAGTAATTTTGGGGGGGCGAAGTAAGCGGTTAATAGGTGCGTCAATTACCGCATCTAAATAGTTGAAATTGTGGACTGAAACCACTGTTTTCAGACTGTTGATATGACTCTGACTGACCCATTGTGCATGTGTGCCATGGCAGTGGCCGCAATGGTGACAATCAGCAGGATTGTGGTGCTCTGTACTTACTTTATCACTGGTTTCATTGGCAGACAGCTCAGACTGCACTTGCTCGTGCTCAGAATGCTTATGCTCGTGTTGCAAGTGCTGAATGTCTATTGCATGAAAATCTAACGAATTCGCCACAGCAGAAAACGACTGAAAGAGTATCAGCGAGATCACGATGTAACTTATGCGTTTTAGATTTTTCATGTATGAAAGGTTACCAAGCCTAATTCACTTCGTCACGACATTGTTCATTAGCAAACTCCAGCTCAACTGTCGTATGTTCAAATTTATACTTTTCTAACGAACTGTGTATGTTTTCTTTGAGTGATTGGAGGTGCTCGAGACTGACATCTTCATCAAGAACAAGATGGACCGTCATTACGTTACGCTCACCGTCTAGAGACCAAATATGAAAATGATGAAGATCACTTACCTTATCGTTTGCCAGTAAATCGCTTCGAATCTTTGAAAGCTGTTCTTCATCGGGCGTTGCTTGCAAAAACAGCATTAGGGTTTCTTTGAGATTGCGGAACACATTGAAAAGGATGAACAAAGTAAAGCCAATGGATAAGATTGGATCTAAAATAGGCCAAGGCTTAAACATTAAGACGATGGACACGATAAATACTGCTACCCAACCAAGCACATCTTCCAGCAAATGCCAGTTGAGGACTCGCTCATTTAATGAGTCTCCCTCACTCAGTTTATAAGCCGCAAAGCCGTTTACTGCCATCCCAAAGATAGACAATAAAACCATCCCTTCAACTTGGGGCATTTCAGGCTCAGCCAAACGAGGTATCGCTTCAAGCAATATCCAAATGGAGCCTACCGTCAGCACAATACCGTTAATCAATGCACCGAGTAAGGAAAATCTTTTGTAGCCGTATGAGAATGTTTGATTAGAATCTTTATCGCTAAGCTTGTTTAATCCCCACGCTGTACCAATGGAAAGACTATCACCCAAATCGTGCACTGCGTCAGCCATAATAGCGGTGCTGTTGGTAAGCCATCCACCAATGAATTCAATAACAGTGAACACCACATTTAAGAAAAACGCCCATCCAATACGTTTAGACGCGTCGGTTGAATTCTCTTGCGAGTGTGAATGGTTATGACTGTGCATTTCTAATTTTTTCCAATATGGCTTTGTTTTCGGGTGAAATAGACATTGACTTGAATGGACTCACGTTTGCCCCACCAGTATTGCCCTCAGGCAATAAGCCAATTGGAGTTTTAGTCAGCGCACCTAGCATTCTAAAAATTTGTCCAAATATCTCTTTAAGGTCGCGGCGTTCTATTCCAAATTTAAGCATTTCATAATGCACTCGTGTGTGGTGGTATGTTGAGTGCTGACCGATGACATGAGCATCCTCTAAGGCCTTAAATCCTGCTTTATTGTCATTGTTCGAAAGGGATTGATGCGCGGCGCTCAGTTTTTGAAGTATGTAAGGTTTTGCTGCTTGAGTGAAATTCATACGATCTCTCCATTCGTCGAGCTGTTTTCACGGAATTCCTGTCTGGCGTCTTTTAGAATTAAGACTGCGCCTCGTAACACAACGATAGACACAATAAAACCTATGACCAAATCAGGCCAACGAGTATCGAATAGATAAACCATCACACCCGCCAATATCACTCCTATGTTTGCAATGACGTCGTTTGCCGAGAATATCCAACTTGCTCGCATATGCACCTCGCCATTTTTTTGTTTTCTGATTATCGCCAAACATATAACGTTAGCGATAAGTGCAACACCGCCCATGCCCATCATAAGCATAGATTCAGGCCCACTTCCAAAGGTTGCGCGACGAGCTATGTCAAACAAAATTAATAGGCCTAATGCCAATTGAAAATATCCACTTACCTTTGCAGCATTGGCTTTGTGAACAATTGTTTTCCCTACTGCATATATACCAACACCGTAAACGACTGCGTCAGCCAACATATCAAGGGAGTCTGCAATAAGTGCTGTTGAGTCAGCGAGTAACCCTACACTCATTTCAATGATAAACATCACAGCATTGATGCCCAATAGCCAGTAGAGAACTGCCTTTTGTTCTTGGTCTTTTATCTCAATTTCGCACCCACAACCACTCATAAAAACACTCGCTTTACTCACCTATAACGCGAGTGTAAACTCTATACTTGGTATAGAGTCAAGCTTTAGGCAAGTTAAAATGAAAATTGGGCTTCTGGCAGCTAAGACAGGGTTAAGTATTCAGACAATTCGTTTTTATGAGCGTAAATCACTATTGGCTGCACCTGAGCGAACGGCATCGAATTATCGAAGCTACTCTGAAGATGCACTGAAGCAGTTATTGTTTATAAAGCAATGTCGCGCATTAGATATGACAATCGAGGAAATTAAATTAGTACTGGAAACCCGAGCAAACCCAGAGAATAGCTGCGAAAACGTTAATACTACAATAGATAAGCATGTTGACGATATCGAACATCGGATAGCTGAATTAAAAGTACTACAAGAAACACTGATTTCAATTCGTTCTGCTTGCGATCATGATAAGAAGGTTAAAGAGTGCGGGGTATTGCATCAATTAGATAGCATTGCAG
>JAXHTT010000240.1:0-3574 GCA_034190055.1 Pseudomonadota bacterium
TACCATTTCCACTACGGTTGCCCTGTCGTTGTCCCGCTTTCTTATTACCGCCAGTTGACTTGCCTACACCGCTGTCGCCTTGTTGAGCTTTTGGTTTTTTCGGCTTTTTGGGCTTTTTCGGTTTAGAAAGCGTGGTAACAGGTACGGCTTGCTGAGGCTCAAAACCTTCAAGGGTTTTGCGAGGGAGCAGCTTTTGGATGAGTGTTTCAATATCTTTTAGGTTCTGTAATTCTTCGGCAGAAGCAAAAGACCAAGCTTGTCCGCTCGCACCAGCGCGCCCAGTACGACCAATTCTGTGAACGTAGTCAGCCGCTGTGTTCGGCAAATCCAGGTTAACCACTATCGGCAGTTCGCTTATATCTATGCCGCGTGCAGCGATATCGGTCGCCACCAGAACTCTAATCTCGCCACTTTTAAAATCAGCAAGGGCTTTGGTTCTTGCCCCCTGACTTTTGTTTCCATGAATGGCTGCACTTGGAATTTTTGAGCGTGTCAGTTTTTCAGCAATTCGGTTAGCGCCATGCTTAGTACGGCTGAAAACTAATACTTGCTGCCATTTTTGCTGTTTAATCAAACAAATCAGTGCGGTGGTTTTTTTAGACTTATCAATGGTCACCAAGTGCTGTTCAACAGCGTCCACCGTCGTATTGGCAGGAGCTGTAGAAATACTTACAGGGTCACGAGTTATCGTTTTCGCCAGTGCCGTAATTTCATCAGAAAACGTAGCTGAGAAAAGGAGGCTCTGACGCTCCTGAGGCAATAGCTTCAACACCTTTTTAATGTCGTGAATAAAGCCCATATCAAGCATTCTATCGGCTTCATCTAATACCAATACCTCAAGCTGTGAAAACTTCACAGCGTTTTGCTGATACAAATCGAGTAACCTTCCAGGGGTAGCAATTAGTACGTCCACGCCCTTACGAAGCTTCATCATTTGAGGGTTTATGCCCACCCCGCCGAATACCACTGCAGTCTTTAGTGGTAAAAACTCACTAAACGCTCGAATACTTTCTTCTACCTGAGCAGCAAGCTCACGAGTAGGAGTTAGGATAAGCGCTCGAACATTATTGCCAGATACTGGCTTGCCAGACATCAGTCTTTGTAAAATAGGAAGTCCAAATCCCGCGGTTTTCCCTGTTCCCGTTTGCGCAGCCGCCAGCACATCCTTTCCTTGCAATACTTCTGGTATTGCCTTTTCCTGGATTGGTGATGGCGTACTAAATCCTCGTTTTTCAATAGCTTTTAACAAGGGTTCAGCGAGCCCTAATTGGGTAAATGACATTAATAAACTCCTGTCATAGGTATTTATAAAAAATTGCATACCGCAAAGGTATAAGCGTTAGTGCTTTATTGCTAACCGTGGGGGTTATAGATTACTGGGAAAACCTAAAGAGATACGCCATTGCCAACTTGGCTTATTGGTATTTGACATCAAGAAAAGAATGTAGGTGTTTACTCTTACAAATTGCGGGTAAAGTCTATCACTAAACACCTTAAGCCACCAGCGCATTTTTTGTTCGAAAAACGCTTGAGTTTAGCATGGCACTGACTCTGCACTCAATTTCGTCCTAATTACTAATTAAGAAGTGATACAAACCGTCTATACTATGAAGGTAAATAAGTGACGGCCCTTTCCTACATTTTGTTAAAAGTCGTTATTGCCGGTCCATACAACTTAAAAGAGCGTTTTTTGAAAAGTCTCAGGTCAGAAATTTCGTTCAATACACTTGCGTCTGTCTCAATAGTTAGTGCCTTGATCATAGGTTTATCTATTTATGTCTACGAGAAGCTTTATATTGAGTTCGTGTCAGAGGAAGTTAATGCAATAGGCGTGAACATGGCTGTTGATCTTATTGACTATATTGAAGAACCTGCTGGCAGCCTGAATCAAACAGAAGTTTTGCTCCGCTTAGACGAATATGAATATGCGGAAGCGGCTTATATTTTCAGTAGTGACGATACGCTTTTAAATATATATGTAGGCCCCTCAGGCTTAACAGACAGCGCTAAAAGTATCCAAACGGGAGGCAATCTGCCCCCCGAACATGCTAATTTTTACCGTAACATAGCCACTCTCCCTCTAGGTTTACATCGCACTTCAAATAAAGTGATTATAGTAAAAACCATAGGCGAAGAAGTTTACCCAATGGGCAAGCTTGCGCTGCTGTTCAACCTTGAGGCGGCATTAAAAGCAAGCAGGCAAAGGTATATAATTTTGGTTACTCCTTCGGTAGCCTTTCTTATAGCAATCTCGCTTATTATTTCTGCGCGAGCACAACGTAAAGCATTGCGCCCACTTAATACGCTGATCGAAACCATGGATAGCGTGGTAGATGACAAAACTTATGATGTTAAAGTAGAGGAAGGAAATAGAAAAGAGATGCTAGCTTTGTCTCGTGCTTTCAATAATATGATGACAAACATCAAAGCGCAGTCTGAAGCTAATCGGCAAAAAACTGAAATGCTACAAAAGCAGCAGTCCCAGATGGAGCGACTTGCTAACTTTGATGCGTTAACAGGGCTTCCCAACCGTCAGTGCTTAATGAAGCTTTTATCAGATGAGCTTATCAAAGCGCAGAGAAATAATTGTGAACTTGGTTTACTGTTCATTGATTTAGATGGTTTTAAATCTATTAACGATTCTTTTGGTCACGATACTGGGGATAGGTTTCTTCTACATATTAGTTCACTAATGGAAAACGCACTCAGTGAAAGATCAACTCTGGGGCGTTTAGGTGGCGATGAGTTTGTCGTTATCGTTCCGGAACTTACTTCATACACATACCTTGAAGATACGGCCCGAAAGATTTTAGATATCGTATCTAAGTCCCACACTGTCAACCAACTAAGACTAGATTCAAGTGTGAGTATAGGGCTAGCGTTAGCGCGTGATTGTGATTACTCCGCGACCAACCTAATTACCAACGCAGATGTAGCAATGTACAAAGCTAAATACAGCGGTAAAGCAAGATATGTCTGGTTTACCGATGAAATGTTAGCCCATACTAAACGCAAAGTGCTTATTTCCTCTCGGATTACTGATGCACTTGAAAATGATGCATTCTATCTCAGCTATCAAGCTAAGGTAGATACAGACAAAAATGTCATTGGCTTCGAGACACTACTTCGCTGGCAAGATGAGGTGTTAGGTCAAGTATCACCCGCTGAGTTCATCCCTATTGCCGAACAAACAGATAAGATATCAATAATAACCCTTTGGTTATTAAAGCAGCTTAGTCATGAATCTCCCATGCTGCTTAAAGCCTTTGGCAGCCATATAACGCTATCAGTTAACTTAAGCACACACGATTTGAATAATCATAATGTTATCGACTTTCTACTTAATGAGTTAGATACCGGAAGACTGCCTGCATCAAACTTAGAATTTGAAATTACTGAATCGGCTTATATGAACAATTTCAATGTGGCCACCCCGTTTTTTACAGCACTTAAAAAGTTTGGGTGCAAGATTGCTCTTGATGACTTTGGTACAGGTTACTCATCCCTAAGCTATTTAACGCAGTTTGATATAGACACCCTCAAAATAGATAAAAGTTTTGTAAGTAAAATAAGT
>JAXHTT010000241.1:0-3541 GCA_034190055.1 Pseudomonadota bacterium
CGTTAGTCCTACGCCTGAATCTTTCACTTCAAATTCAAGCTGAATATCCTCTGCGTTTTGTGTGCATCTTACGCTGACCGAAATAAGGCCATCTTCAGTGAATTTAAGCGCATTGCTCAATAGATTGTTGAGCACCTGTTGTATGCGCAACGGGTCGCCAACTAAATTTAGCGGTACGTCGCGAGAGATATGCTGAATGAGTTCTATGTGCTTTTCTTGCGCGCGGGTTAGGTGCAGTCTAATAGTTTGGTTGACTAGAGCATCTAAATTGAATTGCGTCGACTCAATATCCAACTTACCGGCCTCAATTTTAGAGAAGTCTAGGATATCGTTAATGATACTAAGGAGCGTTTGCGATGCGCCTTCAATCTGAATCAAGTTTGTTTGCTGTTCTTTATCTTCAGCGGCGCGCTGAGAGAGTTTAGTAAGGCCAATAATTGCGTTTAGCGGTGTACGAATTTCATGACTCATCCGAGCCAAGAAGTCTGACTTTGCTTGTGTAGCTTTGCGCAAGTCCTGCGTCAGTGTATCAAGTGCCTTTCGCTGTAGTCGGGTTCTCAGCCATAGCCCGATTACCAGCCCTAATGAAAGAATAACAAAGCCAATAAAGTAGAGTTGCTGGGTATTCTTTTTCTGTTGGATCAGATTTCGCTGCTCTTTCAGTTGATTATCTTTTTCCAAAAGCTTAATTGTTTCTTCTTTTTCGGATACTGCTAAACGTACACGATGCAATGCCATAAGCCTCGACTGTTGTTCATTAAAGCTTTGCTTGTACGCTTGTTTATGCTGCTTTGAATATTCAAGCGCTGCTTTTAAGTCTCCGCTGTCTTCGTATAGTGAGATAAGCTGATTGAGCACATCTAAAATCAATACCTTGTCATTTTTAATGACGTCTTTTTGAAGTCCTGCCTCAAGCTCGCTAATAGCAAGTTCGATTTCACCCTGTTGTTTATAGATGTCTACAAGGTGAAGAAGGTGCGAGCCTTCGTTATAACGAAACCCAACCTTACGGTCGGCTTCTGTTGCTTGATTCAGTTTTTTTAGCGCTGCGCTCCAGTTACCTTGTGCAATATAAAGTTCTACCATGGCGCTGTGTACTATCCCAATAAACGGGTAGTTAGCCTCACTGAGTAAGCTTTCAGCTAATAGAAGACTTACTTTAGCATCTTGATATTTGCCCAATGCTCTTTGCGCATATCCTTGGAAGAAATATGCAGTTCCTTCGCCTTCTTTATCATTAAAACGTTGAGCCGACGACATATACTGATGGGAAAATTCTAGCATCAGCTCATAATATTTAAGCGACATGTAAACGTTGCCCATTGCGCTATAAACCAATAATACGCGCTCACTTTCGGCTTTATTAAAGAGATCCAGTGCTTGGTTCATAGCGTCTAGCGCATTAGCATGTTCGCCTGATAAATCTAGAATTAAGCCCTCTAGGCGATACGACTCCGCCAGAGCCAGTGTGTTTTTCGCTGAATTTGCGTATTTTCGCGCTTCAAGCAGTGCCTCGTATGCAGGCCCATAGTCTTGCTTTAAAACATAAAAGTAAGACTTAATGTTTAAAAAGCGTGCATGCTCGAAATTATCTGGATGAGCTGTAAAAAAAGCATGCAATTCCGAAAAGGTATTTTGAACATTCGGATCATTTTCTTGAATGCGTGTTTTAAGCCCATCAAGCTGGTGTATGGGGGATGGGACTTCGTCTTGCGGCGCAGCAAAACCGCGCTCAGATGGCGTCATTAAGGCAATGACACAGACAATACACAAGACAAAGCGTTTCATCATTAGCTTGCTGATAGTTAGTAGCTGATAACGCGGATGGTTTTACTGGTGTCGTCAAAACGCTTAGACAGCTCGTCCCAGTTTTGTTCAGCAATAATTTTCACCTCATCGGCAGGTAAACCGTATTTTTTCGCCGTAGCCACAGGGTCGCTCTTATACGCTTCCATTAGCTTGCTGTTGGTGTCTAGTTCAACCAAGAAATCTTGAATAGATTTTGCCATTTTTATAATCCTTTTTAATTTACGCTTGGGTTTCTATAGTTAGTTACTTGTTTTTCTGTTAGCCCGAGCTTTGCTAATCGGTCGTGCCTGTACGCAGGCATTCCCTTAGAGGGAACCACCAGAGTTGAGACTAGGGTGGGGGTTGCAAATTCGAGTTCTCGAAGAAGCACTTTTTCGACTTTGGGCTCGCAAAGCGGCAGTGTCGCGGCTTCATAAATAATAAGTTCATGGTCCGCGGGATAATGTTCGGCCAATATATCTGCCAACATGGCTAGCCCAGATTGGCTATGGCTTGCGTCTAATACGCTCAATGTAGCTTCGCCGGCTAGGCCAATCTGCCAGATTATTTGTGTCATATGTGGGTCAATATGGTAATCGCGAAACAGAAACTGAGTTGCTTCGTATGACTGACAGCCAAAGCGCGAGGGATCTAGGCCTAAATCGGCAATTAAACAATCTTCTGCTGATACACCAGGCAACATTTTTGCCTCTAGGTTCATCGCTCGTACGCGGCGGATAGCTTCATGAGATGGGGTCACAAATACGCCGGGATGACCATAAAAAGCGACACAAACTTTGTTGCCTTCAGCCACTGACTCTACAATTCTATCGGCCATTTGAGAATAGGTGAGGGCGCGGGACTTGCCTTTTTCGTAGAGGTCGTCTAGCGAGATACTATTGGGGTTAAGCGTAGAAACCACGTGTTCACCAATTTTGTTCATGATGCCCATGAAGACAATATCGGCGTTCTCAATGTGACTCTTGGTTGCAATGGTCATTTGACCTGCAACGCTGATGCCCGTGCCGACCACAATTAGCGATCCTTTTTGGGTGGTGTCCATACTTCCTATACCGTTTACGACACTATTTCTGCTGTCACTATAAAGTAGAATTAAGGTTTTTGCTATATTCACAAGTTAGACCGTCAACGATAACTTTTATTAAGTAAACGTTTGCTCTTGTTTCGGCTATTATCGAAAAATATCGCTAATAAAAATGGACAAAAAAGGAATAAAGCGTGTTTTCAATTCATGTAGAGCGAACTATAGATAAACCTATCGAAGAGGTTTTTGCCATTTTGAGTGATCATGCTAGTTATGCTCAGTTTAAAGCTATTGAGCAGTCGAATTTATTGGTAGAAGGGAAACATGAAAAAAATGGGTTAGGAGCTGTACGTGAAATTATTTCAGGGGGCTCGAATCTTCACGAAGAGATAGTGACCTACGAGCCGCCTCATAAACTGGGTTACAAAGTGGTGAAGTCTAAGCCATTACCGTACGACCATCAGTTAGGTGAAATAACGCTTAAAGACGAGGACGGAAAAACTCATGTTACTTGGCGCTCAAAAGGACATATTACCATTTTTATTTTAGGAAGCCTTTACTTTGATAAACAGATTCAAAATGTTGGAAGCCCCCTGTGTCAGGATAGTTGTCGCCTCAGTTTTTCATAGTATTAGACAGGGTGCGGAAGTTAGGCATGAGTGAGACATTATCCAGAAGAACATAAAAAGGCAGTGGTTAGTAAGTTGA
>JAXHTT010000242.1:0-3468 GCA_034190055.1 Pseudomonadota bacterium
TTCCTACGCAGGCAAAATTAATGAACGCTTAATGGGTACCGCTGAAATTAAAGGTGTGTATGGGGGCACGTTGGAAGGTACACCGCCTGAACCAGATTTCAGCGAGTTTTCAGATCCTTTGCCCATGTCCAATACCAACACGACATTTACGCTAGATGGTCAAGCACTCAACCTCTATGAATACGAGCTTAACGGCAATGAAGACGTTCAATACGACGAAGGAACTGAGCGTAAGCAAATTTTCATTAACGACTGGAACGAAGAGGGTAAATGGATAATTGAGACACCCACGCTGAGCACGTTCGACCCATTTGCTATACAGCTGTCTGGCGTGATCATCCCGTTCGAACTTACCCATGGCGCTAATGAGGGTCAAGTTGTCGCTCAAAAGAGCACAGGGGTTCAGATTTTAACGGTCAGCCCTGCAGAGGTGAAAGGTAAACAGGCCTGGGATATTAGTTACCGCGTTATTCGTGGCAACGACAGCCAGCTCGTTACTCGCTAATACAACGTGCCCCGTAGGGCGTCAAAGACGCTGAGCAACGGAGTCAGCGATCAATCACAGCCAAGGACGGCAACTTATTCAAGGTAAAGACATGCCGTTCGTTTTAAAAGCCAAAAAAGAAATCTGGTGGCCAGTAACTATTCACGAAAGCGTTGATGGCGGCACCACCGAGCCTAGAGAGTGTTCTTCACTTTTTGAGATCCTTGAGCCTGAAGAATATGACACGTGGAAGACAAAACCGGATGTCGACTTTCTCTGCCGTGTGGTTAAGGACTTAGGCCGCGACGTTAAGTTCGAAGACGGAAGCATCGTTCCCTCCAGTGAAGAAAATAAGCAAAGGCTGTTTAAAAGCTTTGGCTACGTTCGCGCAGGCTATATCAGAGCCTATCACGAAGCGGCCACTGGGCACCTGGAAAAAAACTAGAGGGGGCAGCCCATTATTGGGTGAATGGGCACGGCCCCAAAAAAGATGAAGTAAGCGAGTTACGTGAGCAGCTCGAAGCACTAGGCGCGAAGCCTGAATACATTAAAAAGCAAATTGATGCGATGTCACACCACTCAGACTTTGAAATATTTCGTGAAAACATGCCAGTCATTGCCTGGTTTAGCGAAATAAGGCATCTACTCAAGTTTTGGGGTGGAAGATATCAAGGGTTAGATGTCAGCGCGGTTCAAGCTGACGCGCAAATGTCTGAAAGACAATTTTCACCCAAAGAGTATGTTCTGCTGAGAAAGCTAGCGACATTTATTTCAAACGAACTCAACGATAAGGCAGCATCCTAATGAGTGATATCGAAGTTGGCTTAAGGCTTAAAGCAGACAACGATGGACTTGTGCGCGGTGTAAAGAAATCGCGAGACGAGATTGAGAAGTTTGGCAATGAAACCGAACAAGCTGGCCGTCAAGCATCACGTGCGTCCTCACAAATCGATTCTGTTGAGCGCTCTATATCAAGCATCAAGACTACGACCCTTGGGCTTGGAGCATCGTTAGCGGGCGCATTTGCTCTTCGAGATATATCAAACTACGCAGACCAGGCAACGCTTATAGAGAATAAGCTGCGAGACGTTTCTGAAAGCACAGAGGCGCTAGAAGTAGCACAGAAAGCGCTACTACAGGTTGCGAACGAAACCAGAACTGAGTTCGCATCGTCCGTTGATTTGTATGCCACTTTACAGCGCAACGCGCGTTCTTTGGTTGAGACCGACCAAGACCTTGTGGACATAGTAAAAACAGTCAATCAGTCCTTCGCTCTGAGCGGTGCCACTATCGCATCAGCTAACGCTGCGATAGTTCAGCTTAGCCAGGGCTTGGCTTCGGGAACGCTACGAGGCGACGAGTTTAACTCAGTTGCTGAGCAAGCCCCTGAAATACTCAATGCTGTTGCAAAGTATCTGAAAGTAACAAAAGGTGAGCTTCGGGAAATGGCTGCTGAGGGGCAAATTACTGCTCGTGTTGTCGTTGAATCTTTAGCATCTGCTGCGGATGAAATTGATACCAGATTTTCAAAAGCCACAGCCACAATTGAGCAAAGTTTAACAGTAGCCAAAAATAACCTTACCGCGTTTATCGGCGAGCAAGACGAGGCGCTTGGCGTTTCTGAATCTCTCACCGCCGCCATCACTACGCTTGGAAACAACATAGAATCCGTCGCAGATATCCTTGTTGCAGCCTCAATTGTTGTCGGAGGTCGCTACGCAGGGGCGCTCACTAGTGCTGCGATTGCGAAAGGTGTACTCATTAGACAAGCACTCATAGCAACCCCTGCAGTTACTGGGCTTAGTGCCTCATTAGGGGTTCAGGCTAGCAGAGCGACAGCTTCTACCATCGCCACTAATGCGTTAGCGCTAAGTATGCGAAGTCTCAACAGCGCTTTACTTTTGCTGGGTGGTCCTGCTGGTATAGCAATAGCTGCAGGCGCTGCTCTTCTTTACTACACAAGCAAGCAAGATGACGCACAAGTAGCGACTAGCGAGCATAGCGAGAAAGTAGCAACGCTGGTGAGTCGTTTTAAAGAGCTCAATAAAGTTCAGCGTCAAGGCGAAATAGACAAACTGAATGTTAAAGAGACGCAGCAAAAAGAAAAACTGCTTGCTCTTCAAAAAGCATATTCAGATGAGCAAGAAAGACAGGCGGCAGCCAATAGAAACGCAGCACCTGCAACTAATCAGTTTTCAGGTATCAGCCAAGCAGTAAGTAATTCTAACGCCCTGGGAAGTATCTCTACAGAGATTGAGGCGCTTAAGAACGACTTGGTAGAGACTCAATCACTCAAAGAAAAGTTACTGAGTGTTGATGACGCGGCTAAACAAGAAGAGCGCCTTACCGCCAAATCACGTTCTGAAGGCGTCAAGCGATTAGAAGATTCAATTGCCGCATATGAAAAGGATACGGACAACTACAGCCGTCAATTGCAAGTGAAGCAACAAGTGCTGGCTGGCAATCTGACTGCCGAAGAGGCCGCAATCTACGAATCAATGTGGCGAACTGAAGACGCCATGAATGAGCAGTACACCCGCCTTAAAGAGCAAATATCCGATTTTTATGACAGTGAAATTCAAAAAGCGACAGGAAATAAGGAGCTTATTACTCAACTGGAGCAAGAAAAAGCTGACAAAATGTTGGAGATAAAGCGCAACCAGCAAGAAAACGAACGTCTTCTTCAGGAGCAATTTCAGCTTGATATGTCCCAAACCAATCAAACGTTTTGGGAAAAGATGCAAGGCCATATAGAGCAGACTACCGATAACTTTGATGCCATGTGGGGCCAGACGTTTGATCGTTTCGCATCGGGTATTGGCGACGCAACTGCGACGGCGCTGTTTGAGCAACAAAGCTTTGGCGATGCTATGAAGAGCATTGCCAAAGGTGCACTTCAGTCAATGATTTCGGGCTTAGTCGAACTGGGCGTCAAAAAGCTCGCGCTTTTTGCGATTGAGCAAGGCATACAAAAAATGGGGGCG
>JAXHTT010000243.1:0-3348 GCA_034190055.1 Pseudomonadota bacterium
CAGGCGTCACGATAAAGTCTGCCCCGGCATTTATCGCTGCATCTAAAGATGCCTTATCGACGACGGTTCCAGCGCTTACTATCATGTCTGGCAATGCCTCTTTGATAGCGGTTATGCATTTCGCTGAATTCTCTGAACGCAACACAACTTCAACAGTGCTAAGGCCCGCTGCTGACATTGCTTTACCAATGGCCACACCGTCTTCTACATTATCGGCTTGAATGATTGGGAGCAGGGTTTGACCGCCCATAATGTCTGATATTTTTCTCATGGTTTATCTCTTCGTAATACGAGGGGCGAATGCCCTTATAAGTTCGATGTAGTGTTTTATTTTGTATTCGAATACTTCGCTTTAAGTTACTTAAGCGATAGATGCCACTAGGTCTGCATAAGCTTTTTTATCTACAATGGCGCCAGGGTGCTGAATCACAAAACCTGCACATTTAGCGGCTTTGTTTACGCAGTCTTCAGGGCTCTCGCCCGATAGGTAAGCGCCTAGAAAAACACCGTTGAAAGCATCGCCAGCAGATGTAGTGTCAACAACGTTAGTGACAGGGGTTAGCCCTACTTCTGAAACTTCTCCCTTTTCGTCAACTAACGTTACAGCGCTGCTTCCATTTTTAATGACGAGTTGCTTAAATGAGAAAGGCGCTAAAAAGTTTGTGATCTCTTCCACCGTTTCAAATCCATACAAGAAGTTAAAGTCTTCTAACCCAGGTAGCGCGATGTCTGCAATTTCAAACGCTTTTTCGTACAGTGCAGTGGCATCATCTCTACCTTTCCATAGAGCTGGACGGTGATTCATATCAAAAACAATTTTGGTTCCACTTTCTTTCAACGTTGCAAGTAAACGCCAAAACTTCGGTAAGTCTTCAGTATTTAAAATAGCGAGCGAAATACCCGAAAATAACACCAAGTCTAACGCTGTCATCGACGCTTTATCGTCATCGGTAAGCAGGGACATTAAAAACTTCGCAGCAGAATCATTTCGCCAATATGTAAAAGAACGTTCACCTTCTGCATCGGTATAAATTTTATAGAGCCCAATGTGCTTGTCTGGGTGGTTGAACAAGAAGCGTGTATTGATTGACTCACTCTGCGCAAAGTCGAGCATCTCTTTTGATAGGGCATCGCTGCCTACTGCACTGACAAAATAACTATCTAATTGAGGAAACGTGCGCTTGAGATAAACGGCAGAATTGAAAGTATCGCCAGCAAACCCTTCTTCTAATACACCGTTCACTTTTTTAAGCTCGGCCATGCACTCACCAATAAAACCAACTCTCATATCATCCACCCTACGAACTCGTAGTCTTTAATTTTTACTGTAATTACTTTTCGTTGCATAAGTTGCGCGCTAGTTTGAGCATCTTTACTCAGGGCAGCGACATTCATCTTTCGCTTTTAAGAAATCGACAATGTCGATGCCTTTTGTATTTTTAAATGTATTGCCGCTATGCGATGTTTGCGGCTCTCCAACAGTATGTTCAACTTTGACCGGCGCACTTGCGTTGAACTCGTTATTTCTAATCTGTGTTTTTTGAACGCCGTGAAAAAAGAGGCTTGCTTTACGCTTGTTTCTTTTACCTAAACCTACATTCGTTAACACGTTCTTAGCTACCGTTACCTTAGGGCCAAAAGTACTTTCGTCGGTACCACCGCGATAGATAAGTGCTAGTGCCCCTTGAACATCGCTAAACGTGTTGTTTTCTAAATTCAACACTTCGACGTTATAGATACCTAAATCATCTTTTTCTTTGTTTAACGCCAGTACGTGACCAGAGATAGTGTCAAATTGGCTGTTAGTAATAGATAACAAAGTTGCAAAGCTTCGGGCGCCAGCGGAAAAGAAGTGATAGCTGTGGTTTATGTCTAGGTCAGTGACTTTCACCTTATCCATAGTGAATCGGTAATTAGTTAACATGCCCCACTTTTTAGTGCGGATGAATGTATTTCCAGCCGCATCTGGCGCATCACTACCTGAAAGCGTTACGCCTTCAATTTCCAGTGAACCATTATCACTTATTTCAAAAAGTGCAGAGCGCTGGGGGCGGATTATGACTTTTGCGTTTTCGCTTGCTTTTACAGAGAGAGTTTTAGTTATCTCAACAATTTTTTGCTCGCTGTAGACGCCATCACTGAGTGTTAGAACATCCCCATCTTTCGCTTTCGCGACCGCTCTAAAAAGCGTATTTACACCTGGCTGTACGGTAATTTCACTCCCCGAACTAAACGGCGTTTCGTATACTTTTTTCTGATACCAGCTTGGCCCAACGTCTGCTTTATTAAGTGGTTTAACACTGTCGTCAGCGCCTACTTTCATCTCATCCAGAAAAATACTGTTCGATGAAGATAGCTGTATATCGCTTCGTTTCGTAAAGCCTTTTTCAATTTGACTTTCTACACTGTAGTTAGCCACATTGTTGGTAAATGCTATACCGGTAATGTCGTCAAAAAAGCTAAATGTAGTAGGTACGGTATTAGAGATAACAAGGTTATTAGAAAAAACACTATCCACAGGTGGCGCTGAACGCTCTTCATCTGCACCAGCGGCCAATTGAATGTGCGATACATCAATAAAAGTGTTGTGATGTATATTCGCATTCTTTACTTGATGGTAGCGATTTTGTGGTGAATTAGGCACACCATTCATTACTGTAAAACCACTTCCAAAGCGATAGCCAGTAAGTCCTTTAAACACGTTATTTGCTACTTCTTGATCTGCGTTAATTACGCGTACCCCACCTGTGTTGGGAACGCCATTTCCTAAAAACACATTATTGGTAATTGTATTGCCGTTTCCATGTCTTAGCGTTAGCGTACCGCGAGATTCAATGAAAGTATTACCGTGTAGAACATTGCCACCTGATTTAACGCTGATAATTTCCACTTCGCCATTACATTGGTCAAACACATTGTTTTCAACTCGAGTGAAAGAGTTTTCCAGCGAATAATGACTGGTACCGATTCTTAAGGTTTCGCCACCATTTGAGCCTAATTCAGGTCTGTAGCCAAAATAGTTTTTGTCTACTTTGTGATAGTTTTCAATACTATCCTTTGTATCTAATCTTACAGCAACCGTTACTCCTCGGTTTCGTTTGCCCGCCAGGTACGAACTATCTAACCGATTGTGCTTTCCATAAAACGCTACCCAGTAATCATTTTCAAACTTGTCTGGCTTTGAATAGTCTTCTGTAATGGCCTTGACGAGCGAACCAACAGCACCGTCAAGACCAGACTGAGCAAGCTGGTCCACGATCACGGCATGGAATGGGACCTCTTCTTGGATGATACGGCTTACTCCATCCGGACACAGACGCAGGCCTCCACCAAGTTTTCACCCCCTTT
>JAXHTT010000244.1:0-3261 GCA_034190055.1 Pseudomonadota bacterium
CAGGATTACATCGGACGATGCACCGTTCCTGGCGTCGTTGGCGGGTGTAATACTGACCGGGTCGGCCATGGCCGCCAGTGCAGCTTCGTACTCCGCCAGGGATAGATTCTTATTACGCTCCCTAAAACGACTTCAAGGCTTTTGATACTGCTTCTTGAGTTAATCGACGATTCACTCACTGGGCTGTATGAACCATGAGGTTCTACTACAGAAACAAACAAAGTGTCTTGAGTATCGTTTCGTCTTAGCGTAATTGCTGCATCGCGGCGCAGGTTAAAGTCTGGATCGTTTGCGCCGATGCGAGTCAAATACACCTCGTCTTCAGCGTCAGTAACCGTAGTCAACGTGTAGTACTTGCCATGCTGAAGCCATTGGAACTTAGTATTGCCTTCACTTGCGTTACCCTTGCCCTCTACAAATAAATGTTGATAGCCATTTTCATCACCAAATGGTGATAGCGTGTTAGGCGATTCGTGAGTAAAGTTCTTATCAATTATCTGACCCATGTAATAGAAGGGCAGGTCGTATTGATTTTTCTTATCAGAATCAACGCGTAAAATGTCTAGTACAAACGGCTTTTCAAAGTTTTCGTCTTTGATTACCGCCATTGTGCGGTGCATTAACGTACCCGGGTAGGCATTTTCTTCTGTTGCACTAACCACTTTTACATTGTCATTTTCTGCGTCAAAAGTGAAAAGCTCAGAGTGATGCTGGCTGGCAACCTCATACTTCCCGTCAAAATGCTTTGTGCCATTTATTGAAAGGGTATTATGCGCAATAGTTTTTTTAGCCCATGTGGTGTTTTCTTTTAGATAGTTACCACCGCCTTTTTGACCTATATTCACAAAGCGAGCTAGACCATAATCTTGCAGAACTTCCTCACCTTTTTCATATAAAGAGAACGACAACTTATCGTAGTGACCGTGACTTAAACCTTGAGCGGCATACTTAAACACAAGCGTTAGGTCTTCATTGCCATAACGCAAAATACCTACACCGCCTTGATCACCGTTAGGGCCATCACTTAAATTCACGGAAGACTTTACAAAGGGAACCGCTTTGCCATCTCGAATATCAATAGCGGCTTCAAGCCCCGACTCTTGAAGAAGTACTTGTCCTTGCTTCTCTACCACGCTTAGCAAGCGAGAATCTTTTTCTCCGTAAAAGTAAGCAAGGTCGACTGCAGTTACCAAAGAGGCTTTCTTGTAAGACATGCCCTTTTGAGCATCGTTAAGTGGGAAGAATTCGCCGTCTGCGTCAGACAAATTAAGAAGTGCATCGATACCTTTTAACAACACATTGTCTTTGTGCTGTAGCACTTTTAAGTCTGGACGATTGTTCTCCATCGCCAGTGCAAGTATTAGGAAAGGATACATTGCATAGCGCTGATAGTAAGGGCCTTCGGTATAGTAGCCATCAGGAGAGAAGGGCTCCTCTAAATTAGCGAAAAAGCCCTTACGCTGACCTTCTACTTTAATAGTGCCGCCATCGTTGTCTTTACCACCCACTTCTAAGCCATCGTCTTCAATACCATAAAGTGCCCGTTGAATAAGCTCTTCATCGTTCATAACAAGGCCAATCATGCCCACGGCAGCAATGCCCCAGGTACTGTGATTGTGAACGCGGTTAAAAAATTGTGGGTTTTCCAATGAAATGAAATCGGCAAACGGACGGAATAAATTGTCCTCAAGTGTTTTGCGTTCATCAGCAGAAAGATAATCATAGATGGCATCATAGGCTTGGCTCATGTAAACCAGCCAATTGCTGTCGTTTAGACATTGCCAGAATAATTTACCGCGAGCATACGAACGCTCTTGCGGGTGCAGAGGTAAATCTTTGTACATGGCTTCATATTGAAACAACATGTCACGAATATATTTAGCGTACTTTTCATCTTCTAACACTTGATAAAGTACGCCGGCTTTTTGCGCAATAAAAAAGTTTTGTTTATGGCGCTGGTGGGTGTAGCCACCTGAAAAGTCTTTTGGAATGGGCGTATCGATACCCATAGCAATTTCGGCATCTACTTCTTGCTTAACGGTTGCCAAACTTTTATCAAACAGAGGAACTTCACCCAGGTTGTCTCTCATCCTTTCTACGCCAGGTTCGGTAAGGATAAGGTTAGGGTGACCTTTTGCTTCACTAGCAAAAGACGAAAGGCTGATACCAACAGCTAACATGGTAAGGCTAAATTTCTTTATGTTCATTGTATTTATTTCCTTGTTATCAAATAGCCATTGATGAAAACAGGCAACAACGGATGTAGGGTAAAAATGTTGTTATTTAAAAATGACAATTTGTAATAAACACAATAACAGAAGTGGAAAGAGAATGGAGTAGACCAATTAAGCATTTTGGTAAATTTATTAAATTAATTGGTAAGGCAGGTTTTTAAGTGTCATTACTTTAAACGAGCAGCGCAATGTCTATACACCTTAAAAGAGGCGAAAAATACTCTGGCAAAGTAGCGTCGCGGAAACAGTAAAAGAGTTTATGTATTACACCAGATGTAACTTGCTCAGTATCCCAAAGGCTAGGGCGGTAATCGGTAAAGACGCTAATGTGCTGACTGCGATAATGCTTGCCGCTAAACGGTAATCACCACCTAAGTTTCTAACCATGACATAACTGGCCGCGGCAGTTGGTGAAATGGCGAGAAGTAGAACAATGCCCAGCTCCATTCCTTTAAAACCAAAAGCATAGGCAAGCGCAACCAATATAGTAGGGTAAATCACACATTTACTGGTTGTGCTAAGCACGATATTAAACCAGTCATTGGAAAAAGATCTGAACTGCAGTGAGGCACCAGTACATATCAGTGCAAGTGGCAGTGTCAGTTGAGCGAAATATTCCCCTGTTTTAACCAGGGTATCTGGAAGCTGCCATTCGAAATAGGAGAAGGGTAGGGCGGCGGCAATCGATAAGATCAACGGGTTTTTCGCCATGCCGGTAACTTGGCCCCTTAAGGAGCGCGACGTACCTTGGTAAAAGTTAAGAACAAACACTGAAAGTACATTAAATAATATGGTGATACACCCCATATAGACAGACGCTACTGCTAGACCCTCTTGCCCATAAGTATTAGCGCAATAGGCTAAGCCGATAATACCCATATTGGCTCGAAAGCCGCCCTGAACAACGACACCTCTGGCTTTATACGGATGTACTGTCAGGTGAGAAATAATCATTAGCGCAGCAAATACAATAAGCGTTCCTATCACTCCCACGCTCATAAGAGATAGATTCGCGGCTTTGGAAAAG
>JAXHTT010000245.1:0-3201 GCA_034190055.1 Pseudomonadota bacterium
AGCTGGCCGAGGTGGAGCCGTTCAAGACCACGTTCCTGGTCGGCACGTGATGTTAACGGGAAGTAAGAAGAAAAACTATGGTGCCGAAAGGGATCGGCACCTTTAGCTCAGTTATTTTGGCAACTGAATTTTACAGTCTTCGCTTTGGCGATAAATAATAAGCGTGTGACCAATTACCTGAAGCTTAACTGAGTTGGTTTCGCGAACAATGGCGTCCATGATAAGCGCTTTTTCTTCGCGATCATCGGTTGGCACCTTAACTTTAATTAATTCATGGTGACTAAGTGCGTTGTCGATCTCCGCAACCACACCTTCCGTCAGGCCGTTTCCACCTAGCTGCACAACCGGTTTTAACGGGTGTGCAAGACCTTTTAGGAATTGTTTCTGTTTATTTGAAAGTTTCATCTAGTAATATTTCTTACAATTAATCTGTTAGTTTATGCTTGAAATAACGTATTCTAACGCCATCTTCTCTACAATCCTAATGACATTGTACTGGAATGACAAAAAAGAAACACTCTGCCAGCAGTAAACGCTGGATACAAGAACACGTCAACGACCATTATGTGCAAAAAGCAAATAAGGAAGGTTGGCGTTCGCGAGCTATTTACAAACTGGAAGAAATCCAGAAAAAAGATAAGCTTATAAAGCCAGGAATGACACTTGTAGACCTAGGTGCTGCGCCAGGTGGCTGGTCCCAGCTAGCTGCACAGCTTGTTGGCGACAATGGTCAAGTTATCGCTTGCGATAT
This sequence comes from Pseudomonadota bacterium, assembly GCA_034190055.1. Classification (GTDB taxonomy): domain Bacteria; phylum Pseudomonadota; class Gammaproteobacteria; order Enterobacterales; family Alteromonadaceae; genus Alteromonas. The sequence continues at coordinate 752 of JAXHTT010000245.1, forward strand.
TTTGCCCATGGATCCAATAGTTGGCGTGGACTTTTTACAAGGTGATTTCAGAGAGGACGCTGTTCTCGACGCACTATTGAACAGAATCGGTGGGAACACCGTAGATATTGTGTTGTCTGATATGGCACCGAACCTTGCAGGTAATGCTTCGGTCGACCAATCTCGCTCTATGTACCTTTGCGAACTAGCGCTAGATATGTGTCACCAAGTTTTAAAGCCAGGAGGTTCTTTTGTCATTAAGGTGTTCCAAGGTGAAGGTTTTGTTGAGTTCATGAACGCACTTAAACAATCTTTCACAACCATAAAGACACGTAAGCCTGACTCGTCCAGATCACGTTCTCGTGAGGTGTATTTGGTGGCTTGTGGGTATAAAGTGTAGTACGCTTTGGGTTAAGCGGTTTTCGTTGCGAGTTGTGGCGTTTATTCAATAAACAACTTGTTGAATATACAAGCAATTCGGGTTTATAGAGGTTAGTAGCATTGAGCGATATGGCAAAAAATTTAATCTTATGGTTAGTCATCGCCGTTGTTTTAATGTCGGTTTTTCAGAGCTTTTCACCGAGTGAATCGTCTCGTTCACAAACTGACTACACAACGTTTTTGAGAGAAGCAGAACAGGGAAATATTCGTGAAGTTCGCATCAATAATGGTGGCGAAATTCGCGGTACAAAGCGTTCAGGCGAAACTTTCCAAACATTCGTACCTTACTTTGATGACAAGTTGGTATCTGACTTAGTCAAAAACGATGTAAGAGTTTACGGTGAACCACCTGAAGAGCAGTCTCTTCTAACGTCAATTTTCATTTCATGGTTCCCCATGTTATTGCTTATCGGTGTATGGATATTCTTCATGCGTCAAATGCAAGGTGGTGGCGGCCGTGGTGCTATGTCTTTCGGAAAGAGCAAAGCTCGCTTACTTGGTGAAGACCAAATCAAGACGACATTTGCCGACGTAGCAGGCTGTGATGAAGCTAAAGAAGACGTATCAGAATTAGTTGATTTCCTTCGCGATCCGTCTAAGTTCCAGAAGCTTGGCGGTAAGATCCCGAAGGGGGTGCTAATGGTAGGTCCTCCTGGTACGGGTAAAACTTTGCTTGCGAAAGCTATCGCTGGTGAAGCAAAAGTACCTTTCTTTACTATCTCGGGTTCTGATTTCGTTGAGATGTTCGTGGGTGTTGGTGCATCGCGTGTTCGTGATATGTTCGAACAAGCCAAGAAAGCAGCGCCGTGTATCATCTTTATCGACGAAATTGACGCGGTAGGCCGTCAACGTGGTGCAGGTTTAGGTGGTGGTCACGATGAGCGTGAACAAACACTTAACCAAATGCTAGTTGAAATGGACGGTTTTGAAGGTCACGAAGGTATCATCGTTATTGCGGCAACTAACCGCCCTGATGTACTAGACCCTGCGCTACTTCGTCCAGGTCGCTTTGACCGTCAAGTAGTGGTTGGTCTTCCTGACATCCGCGGTCGTGAACAAATACTTAAAGTTCATATTCGCAAAGTGCCAGTGGCTGATAACGTAGAACCGTCAGTTATTGCTCGTGGTACACCAGGTTTCTCAGGTGCTGACCTAGCTAACCTAGTAAACGAAGCTGCACTGTTCGCTGCTCGCGGCAACAAGCGACTTGTTTCAATGGAAGAGTTTGAAAAAGCGAAAGACAAAATCATGATGGGCTCTGAGCGTAAGTCTATGGTGATGTCTGAACCTGAAAAAGAAATGACAGCGTATCACGAAGCGGGCCACGCTATTGTAGGTCGCTTAGTGCCAGAGCACGATCCTGTATATAAAGTATCAATCATTCCACGTGGTCGCGCGCTGGGTGTGACTATGTACTTGCCAGAACAGGACCGAGTGAGCCACTCTAAACAGCATTTAGAGAGTATGATTTCTAGCTTGTTTGGTGGGCGTATTGCTGAAGCCATCATTTATGGCGACGACAAAGTAACAACGGGCGCGTCTAACGACATCGAGCGCGCTACTGAAATTGCGCGTAAGATGGTAACTCAGTGGGGCTTGTCGAGCAAAATGGGTCCAATGCTATATGCTGAAGACGAAGGTGAAGTGTTCCTAGGTAAGTCTATGTCTAAGGCAACGAATATGTCTGACGACACAGCACGTGCCATTGATGCAGAAATCAAATCATTGATTGACAGAAACTATGAACGCGCTCAAAAGATCCTTGAAGACAACATCGATATATTACACTCAATGAAAGACGCACTGATGAAGTATGAAACCATTGATGCTAAGCAAATTGATGATCTAATGAACCGCACTGACGTTCGTCCTCCTGCAGATTGGGATGACAGCAAGCCGTCTGGTGGCGATAAGCCAAGCGGTGGTGCGCCAGTTCGCGAAGGTGAAATTAAAAACGATGGTGTTGATAAACCGTCGGTAGGCAAGCCGGGTGACATTCCAAGCTAAGCCTTTACACTAATTAAAAAAAC
>JAXHTT010000246.1:0-3187 GCA_034190055.1 Pseudomonadota bacterium
CTCAAACAAGTCGCCTACCAAGCCGTAGTCAGCAACCTGGAAGATTGGTGCTTCTTCGTCTTTGTTGATAGCAACAATGACTTTTGAATCTTTCATACCTGCAAGGTGCTGAATAGCGCCCGAGATACCTACTGCAATGTAAAGTTGAGGCGCAACAATTTTACCTGTTTGGCCAACCTGCATATCATTCGGAACGAACCCAGCATCTACCGCAGCACGCGATGCACCAATAGCGGCACCAAGTTTGTCAGCAATACCTTCAAGGAGCTTGAAGTTGTCACCGTTCTGCATACCGCGACCGCCAGAAATAACCACCTCCGCTGCCGTTAGTTCAGGGCGCTCAGACTCGGTAAGCTCTGCCGAAACGAAGTCAGACTTATCGCTACTTTTTACAACATCAAGTGCTGTCACTTCTGCGCTACCACCTGTTGTCGCTGCATCGAACGATGCGGCACGAACTGTAATCACCTTCTTCGCATCAGATGATTGAACAGTAGCAATAGCGTTGCCTGCATAAATTGGACGAACAAAAGTATCTTCGCTCTCTACGCCAATAATGTCTGAAATTTGCGCTACGTCTAGCAGTGCAGCTACGCGAGGCATAAAGTTTTTGCCTGTTGTAGTTGCGGCAGCAACAACGTGGCTGTAGTCGCCTGCAAGTTCTACCACTAAATCAGCCGTATTTTCTGCAAGCTGGTTTTTATAAGCAGCGTTATCAGCAACAAGTACTTTTGCAACGCCGTTAATTTGCGCCGCAGCTTCAGCAACAGCTTGGCAACCTTCACCCGCCACTAAAACATGAATATCGCCACCCATTTTTTGTGCGGCGTTAACAAGCTTGTGCGTTTCTGTTTTTAAGCTTGCGTTGTCGTGTTCTGCATATACAAGTACGCTCATGAGATCACCTTTGCTTCATTTTTTAACTTGTCTACCAACTCAGCAACGTCTGCCACTTTAATGCCGCCCTCACGCTGAGGCGGAGGCGTAACTTTCAATACCTTAACGTTAGATTCAAGTGCAACACCGAAATCTGCCGCAGCTTTAACGTCAAGAGGCTTACGCTTTGCTTTCATAATGTTTGGAAGCGATGCATAACGCGGTTCGTTCAAACGTAGATCTGTCGTTACAACAGCAGGAAGCGACAGCGCTACGGTTTGAAGACCACCGTCGATTTCACGTGTTACGTTTACTTTTTCACCATCTACAACCACTTCTGAAGCGAAGGTACCTTGAGGCATACCCGTTAGCGCTGCCAGCATTTGGCCAGTTTGGTTGTTGTCAGAGTCAATGCTCTGCTTACCAAGAATAACAAGTTGAGGCTGTTCTTCTTCAACCACTTTCGCCAAAAGCTTTGCCACTTGAAGTGAGTCAAGATTTTGGTCGGTATCAATTTGGATACCACGATCAGCACCTAGGGCAAGTGCTGTGCGTATTTGTTCTTGGCAGCTTTTATCACCTATTGAAACAACAACGATTTCCGTTGCCACGCCTTTTTCTTTTAATCGAACGGCTTCTTCAACAGCAATTTCACAAAAAGGGTTAATGGCCATTTTCGCGTTTGTAAGATCTACACCTGATTCATCAGCCTTCACTCTTACCTTAACGTTGTAGTCGATCGCGCGTTTGACCGGTACGAGTATTTTCATATTTACCTCAATTGTTGAGTTCGTCAGTGCTAATTACGTTTCATTAATAATTAACTATTAATAATTAAAAACGTATTACTTCACCACGCTTTTTGAAACTTTAACAATGCTTATACGTTAAAAAAGAAACTGTGGAACGTACGTTTTTTAAAGGCTAGCCTTAAAACGACGTTAACACCACGTTTACGAGCAGGTATAATGCGCTGCCAGTTAACGTTAACGTAAACTGCTTTGCAATGTACTTACTGTTGACGTAAACGTCAACCTGCATTACCTTGCAAAACGACAATTAATTTACATGTTTTTGACACAAAGCATTATTTGTTTCATCAATAGTGCACTATAAAAATACAAACATAAGGAGCCTCCCGTGGAACGAGAATCGATGGAGTTTGACGTAGTCATCGTCGGTGCCGGCCCAGCTGGATTATCAACTGCTTGCAAGCTAATGCAGCTTGCCAACGAGAACGACCAAGAACTGATGGTTTGCGTAGTCGAAAAAGGCTCCGAGGTGGGTGCACATATTCTCTCCGGCGCCGTTTTTGAACCTCGCGCTATTAATGAACTGTTTCCTGATTGGAAGGAAAAGGGTGCACCGCTCAACACCCCAGTTACCGAAGACCACATTTATCTTTTAAATGATGAGAACTCGGCTAAAAAGCTACCCAACGGTATTACACCTAAAACTATGCACAACGACGGTAATTACATTGTGTCTATGGGTAATGTTTGTCGATGGCTTGCAGAACAAGCCGAACAGCTAGGTGTTGAAGTATTCCCTGGCTTTGCAGCTGCAGATGTTATTTATAACGAAGACGGCAGTGTTGGCGGTGTTATTACCGGCGATATGGGTGTTGGAGAAAATGGTGAGCAAAAAGATGGCTACATGCCAGGTATGGAGCTAAGAGCAAAGTACACTGTTTTCGCAGAGGGCTGCAGAGGACACCTCGGCAAAGAGCTCATTTCTAAATTCAACTTGGATAAAGACAGCTCCCCGCAGCACTATGCAATAGGCTTTAAAGAGATTTGGGATATAGACCCAGCGAAACACCAGCCTGGACTCGTTGTTCACAGCGCAGGGTGGCCACTCGATGAGGCTACTGGCGGAAGCTACATGTATCACGCCGAAGATAATCAGGTGTTCGTGGGGCTCATTGTAGATTTAAATTACGACAATCCGTATCTAAGTCCATTTGACGAATTCCAAAGACTTAAACATCACCCTGTCTTTAAGCAATATTTGGAAGGCGGTAAAAGGGTATCTTATGGTGCTCGCGCAATTGCAAAAGGCGGTTTTAACTCATTACCTAAAATGACCTTCCCAGGTGGTTTGCTCGTTGGATGTAACGCAGGTACTCTCAATTTTGCAAAAATTAAGGGTAATCATACTGCGATGAAGTCGGGCATGCTTGCAGCAGAAAGCATTTTTGAGGCGATTCAGGAAAACAGCGAATCTCCGGTAAAAGAGCTAAATAGCTTCACCGAGAAATTTAAATCTTCTTGGGTTTACGACGAACTGTTCCGTTCTCGAAACTTTGGTC
>JAXHTT010000247.1:0-3127 GCA_034190055.1 Pseudomonadota bacterium
CTCACACGTATGCACACTTGTACCGTTTGCCGACCACCGGACTACGCTTTTTTACGGTGTATGGCCCATGGGGGCGTCCGGATATGGCGTACTTCAGTTTCACCAAAGCCATCCTTGAAGGCAAAACGATTAATGTCTTTAACCACGGCAAGATGCAGCGTGATTTTACCTACATCGACGATATTGTTGAGGGCGTTGTGCGTATTGCTATGAAAGCGCCGGAGTCGGTTGAGATTATACCAGTTCGGTTTACAAGGGCCTTATTGATAGTTACGCCTTTGTTCTAGAAAACGATATGGAAGGCGCATTAGCCGCAACAGAAGCCTTGCGTGAGCAAGCGCCGACCAACAAAGACGTATTGCAACAGCTTGCCAAAATTTACCTGCAAAATGGCGAACCCGAAAAAGCCGCAGAGGTGTATGGCGTTTACGTTAGTCAGTTTCCAGATGACGTTACCAGTAAATTTGCGTATGCCGCGCTTCTTATTGAAATAAGAGATCTGGAGAAAGCTCAGCCTATTGTGGATGATTTGTTGGTGCTAAACGAAAACCATCCGCTGCTAAATACTTTTAAAGGCATTATTGAGTCGGCAAACGAGAATTACGCGAAAGCCCTTGAACACTTGGAAATTGCCGTTCAAAACGGTAGGAGTGATCAGGTTGTGCGTTTGGTTGCGGGTTTTAGTGCGTATCAAATTCAAGATTTCGAAGCGGCCCAGCGCCACTTAACCATGGTGGCGTCTAGCTTGCCTGATAATCACCCAGGCCTTCGAATGCTGGCAGACAGCATGCTCCAACTCGGTGAAAACGATGAGGCCCTTGAGGTTCTGGCTAGAGTTGAAGGTGAACAAGGTGTAGATGCTGCCCTGTTTTCGAAAGCCAGCTACCAATTGCTTAGAGAAGGCAACGTTGTTGGCGCTCAGCAGATGATAGAAAAATCAGAAGGGGTGAGTACCACAGCCGAAGACTTATCACGTTTAGGTGTTTTACAGCTTTCATTAAACGACATTGATGGGTTAGTAAACCTTGAGCAGGCGGTTGAGCAAGCGCCCGAGTCTGTCACCTCACAAGCGACCTTACTGCGCGCCTATATAGCGACTAACCAGCTTGAAAAGGCAAAAAGTGCGGCCAAAGAGTGGCACGAAGCTTCGCCACAGACTGCGGCTCCCTTGATCTATTTAGGAAATATTGCAACGGCAGAAGGCGCTTATCAAGACGCGGCGCAGTACCTAGATAAAGCGAGCGAGCTTAACGACGCTGGTAATGAGGTTACGTACTCCAGAGCTAAATTGCTTGTTGCCGAGGGCAAGAAACAAAATGCAGTTGCGTTTATCCGCGCTTTTATCGACGAGAACCCTGCCGATGTCCAAGCGCTCGCACTGTGGTTCGCGCTCGCTATGGAAAACGGCAATGCAGATGCCGTTGTTAAGCATGCTCAAACGCAGTTTAATGCTAATGAAGGCGATATTAATCTACGCCTTTTACTCGCGAGAATGTACTCACTTAATAACCAACTAGATAAAACTGTTTCGCTGTTGAGAGCTGTTGAAGGCGACGAGTCATCACCTCAGACTTTCTGGAACTTGAAAGGCCAGGCACTTATTGCCACTAATAACGTAAAAGAAGCCACGGCTTTCTTTGACCGCTGGCTATCCTTTTACCCACAAGATAAAAATGCGGTATTAGGAAAGCTGCTTATCGTCGACTCTCAAAAGCAATTCAAGCAAGGATTAACGCTAACAAACAAGGTATTGTCCAAGCGCCCAGATGCCCAGCTAACGCTTTTGAAAGCCTATTTTCATAGCCGTCTTGGTCAATCTAAACCGGCATGGGAAATTATCAATAATGTCTCTGACGAGGTTAAGGCATTGCCATTCGTAAGAGGCGTTATTGCCCGTTTACATCTTATCGATAAAGCACCAGAGCAGGCCGTAGACCACGCCAAAGCGGCTTATGATGCTACTTCAAACTCAGACAATGCTTTGCTGCTCGTTGCAGCCCTTGAGATGTCAGGTAAAAAAGAGCAAGCGTTTAGCTTTTTACAAAAGCACGTAAATGCGCACAATAACGACGTACAAAGTGCAATGTTGTTAGCTGAGCGTCAAATAGGTAATGATAGAGCCGCAGCCATTGATACCTATGAGCTTATACTTACCAAAACGCCTGATAATTTTGTCGTGCTTAACAACTTGGCGTATTTAGCGTTTGAAGATAAAGACCTTCAGCGAGCAGAAGAGCTAGCGAAAAAAGCGGTATCGCTGCAGCGTGAAAATGCTGATGCTGTTGATACATTAGCGCAGATTTATATCGCTAAAGGTGAGAAAGAAGAAGCGCTAACCCTCTATGAGCAAATATCTACAGGCCCTATTGCTAACGATGAAGTGTATTTAAACCACGTCGCCTTACTGCTTGAACTTGATAAAAAGGCGTTAGCGAAGCGACGCCTAGCGAGTAGAGAGTTCACCTCTGAAGCTGCAAAGCAAAGAGTAGAAAGCCTTAAGCAGCAATACGGCGTGTAGTGCGCTCTAATAAAGGTTGTCGCTAACGCCGTTAGTCTTTACGCGAAAAACTGAAATGAAAGAAGGCCACTTATCGTGGCCTTCTCTTTATGTTTACCCGCGTGTCTGCCTGCCTGTCTGCCTGCCTGTTTGCTTGGATAGCTTCTGATTTACTCCCTGTGCCTAGACAGCCTCAGGCACTTATTCTTTGCTATTTTGTGATGCGACCTGTGCTTTAAGCTCCCGTAACTCTTTGAGCACATCATGTAGCGTAGGCTCGATATTGCCTTGTGCAATTTGCTCTTCAAGTAAGGCTGCTTCTTTTTCTGCTCTTGCCTTTTCGTTTTCTCTTTCCATCACATTTACCACAATGCCGATAACCATGTTAAGGAAGGCAAACGCGGTAAAGAAGATAAAGGTTAAATAGAAAATCCAACTTAGTGAGTACACTTCTTGAGTTTCGTACATCACATTTTGGTTATCAGTAGTTTTTTTGTTGACATCACTGTTGCGTATTTCGGTGAATCCGATCGGTCGTTTCGGTTTTATCCGATCACTTTTTCATCTTCTTTTTCGTCCCTGCCAGTTTTACCTTAAGTGATCGGATTGGTCTAGTTTTCTCATCGATTC
>JAXHTT010000248.1:0-3065 GCA_034190055.1 Pseudomonadota bacterium
AGCAGAAAAAACTGATGCAATAATTGAAAAGAAAGTTGAAAACTTGAACCAGCAACCTCTTATGGGAGTGGAGAGAGAGGGTATACCGGGAAGACTGTTAATAATTCCAGAGGTTTCAATGGTTGTTTCATATTTCATAAAAGACGACATTATTCACATTCTTCGAGTTTTACACCAAAAGCAAAAATTCCCTGTAGGCAACTAACGCCCTGCTTAGGGGCGGAAACACATGGGCTAAAATTAGGAACGAAGTGACGCAGCCCATGTGTTAGCGTCCCAGCGAGCTTGCGAGCGACTACAGCAGATTGTTAGGGCTCACCATGCCGATATATCCTGAAAGCTTGGTTGCAGTACTTTAAAGCTATCTGAGGCGCTTGCTTCCCATGGCCATATGCCATCGACGGTAGGAAATATTAGCTGAAGTGCTGGGTAATCAGTACCCTTATACAACCAATTACACGAAAGCATAAATTCTTCTTTAAACCTCTTTGCTACAGGTTTAAAGCAAACTTCAAATCCATTGAGGAACCCGTCATAAAAGCCTTCTTCCGTAAAAATTTCTCCCTCTTGGACGCGGCGATTATATTCATTTGAAATCCAGGAGGACAATTCACTTCTTAGACCAAGGATAATGACTTCTGGGCGATTTTCCTGTTTGTTGATACCAACAGTGTATGTGAAATTAGGATCTTCTTCTTTCGGGTCAAACACGGAAGTAACATGGCATCCGTATTTTTCTATATTTCCCATAATCTCAATTTCTGCTTGGTTCATAAAGCTTCCTTGTGAGCCCTAACGCCCGCATAAGGGGCTGATAATAGTTTGCTAAAATGTGCAGCGAAGCGAAACCGAGCAAACTGTTAGCAGTCCCGTGCTTAATGCGCTTGTTATGTTTTAATTACTACTTTCTAGCGTATAAGTTATTGAGCCTTCGATACGATTGTATTGCAAATCATCTTCGTTGCTAATGTATTCCAAACCATTTTCTGAAGTGACCTTAACTTCATAAGTATGTAATCCAGCACCTAAATCACCGGTACATTCAACTTCTGCAAAAATTTGTGATTTAGCTTCTTTTGTTACTGAAGTATCACAAACCTCGTTATTCAAAAAAATGGTTATCGTTATTGGGTACTCTAGCTTTTGATATACGTCACTTTCGAGAAATGCTTTAAAACTAGTTTTACCACCAATATCATACTTAACTTTTGTAGAAAGGCCCCTCTTAAAGCCTCCAATAGAAACCCCCTCAGTCCATTCTTTTTCAGCGCATCCGATTAGCAATATTAACAATGCTAAAGGTAAAAATTTACGCATAGCTTTCCTTAAAACATAACTTTTAAATAAGGGGCGCAGGCATGTGGGGCATAATGGCGAAGCCGCCCTGCGTGTATGCGTCCCAGCGAACGAAGTGAGTGACTTAATTTTTTTGTTATACGCCACTTTTGGATTCAATACATCTATTAAGATTGTTAATTAAGTTTTGAAGTTGCTCTACCTTCACGTAACTACCTAAAAAGCCTGTGCTACTAAAATAGAAAAAGCCAAGAATGTAAGCTTTAACTTTAAAACCTTTGTCTCCGTTATATTTTTTGAAACTTAGACGTACTGACATAAACCTATTAACTTTTATTTTTACGTTTGCTCGTGGCTTGTCAGGGCTTAGCTGGCTTAATTGGTTGACGATGATTTTCAATTCTTTAAGGCTACTAGGATCAAACCGTTCTGCTGAGTACGAGCTTTCTCCTGCGCAAAAGATCCTGTAGCAAAATGAGTTTGGTGATTCCTTCGGAACGCCAAATGTGAAAATAGCTGAATCAATGCTGATTCGGGAATGTACCTGCTCAAATTGCAAAAGCTAAAAACTCCATGGCGTATAACGCCCGCCTAACAGGCGCAAAATGCTTGGCTAAAATTAGGAACGAAGTGACGCAAGCCAAGCTTTTTGCGTCCTTGTTGAGGCGTTTGTTATGTTTCTAATACTCTTCGCCTTCATCACCAACAACTTTAGCACCAAGTAATTGCGCTAACTGTTTAGCTTTTTTGATTTGAGCTTTATCGCTACCCAAAGTGATGCTGCCATCAGCATAAGTAAAATAATATTTTCTGCGTAAAATTGGACTCGTCCAAACGCAACCATTTGAAGTTTGAATTTCAATGGTTTCACCCGTCTCCGGATTGATTGCTTTAGCAACGTGCTGCACAGTTAATGACGAATCGCTTTCGCATATCGCCAACCATTCACTTACAGAAATTTGGTCATCACGCTCAATATGCAAACTATAAGAAGCCATAGTATTCCAGCTTATTAATAATAAAATCCCAACTAAATTTTTACGCATGGTTTCCGAGAAACATAACGCCCCAAGCAGGGGCAATAACACGTAGGCTATAATACGGAACGAAGTGACGGGAGCCTACGTGTTAGTGTCCCGCTGCCTTGGTTTGTTAGAATTACTTACCCTTTCCACTGAAAATATGCCAAAAACATAAGCATAAAAATTATCCATACGCCTATGAGTTGAAGATTTTTCGACTTATCTTTTTTGAGTTTATCTTGCCCATTTTGTACTTTTTCTTTCATTTCTGGCATTAATTCCTCGATAACCAGGCCCCCATCAATAAAAGCCTGAGTTGAAAAATTTTTGGGGTATAGGTTTACTTTAATCTCTACCAACTTTCCATCCACGTTAAATGAAACTGTATCCTTAAATTTCAATGTCCAACGTTTTTTTAAAAGCTCGCCGTCACAGTAGTATTTCTCAAATCAAAACCTAATTTAGAGAATTCTACTTCGAATTTTTTATCTCCTACGAAAAATTCGGAGTGCATAGTTTCCTCGTAATTCTAACACTAAGCTAAGGGGCAAAAGCACAATGCGAAAATGGCGGAGCCGCATTGTGTTTTTGTCCCAGCGACCCGCGTAGCGGGTTGCGACTTAAGCGCCTTGATAATCATTGAGCCTCCTCCCTATTAGCATAAACTGAGTTTATCCTAATAGGCGACCAAACCAAGGGAGAAAACTCAATGAACTTTTATACTAATACACATCCGTACTATTGTGG
>JAXHTT010000249.1:0-3056 GCA_034190055.1 Pseudomonadota bacterium
GGCAGTTTGCCTATCAGCGATTGCAACCGCACCTTTGGGTACCCGTTTGCGCGGTGTGCCTAGCCGCGCACATTTGAGCGCTTCTGGAATATCACCCATGTAGGCAAAGCCCGGAGAAAAGCCCACTGCGTATACTTTATAAGTCGTGCTAGTGTGCAATTCGATAATCTCTTCAATAGACAGTGACGTTTTCTTACTCACTACACTTAAATCACTGGCATTAGGCGCACCGTACCAAACAGGAATATCAATCACTGCACTACTTTCGTTTCCTTTTGCATGTGAAGAGTCTGACTGCTGGTATATGTCTCCAGTGCTTAAGTTGCTTAGGGCACGGTATACACCGTGGCTATCAATTAATGCCATATCAAAAATTATCAACAGGCTGTCATAAGAAGGCACGCACTCGCGCAGCCAACGCCATGAATTGCTTTTCTTTTTGCTATCTATCGCCGCCAGCATGCAATGACAGGCATTATTCGCGTCGTCCAGATTTGCGCCATCAAAATACAAAATAATGGCGTCTGCACTTGCTGTAACTATTCGCTTAATGCGACCGAAAGCTTGCATCTACTGTCCTTGTTGTCTTAACGGCTATAACTAATGCTAATAAGCGCTAGATAATAGGTATCTAACACTTGGTACAAAAAAGTTAACAGCCTTTTATATTGTTCTTTTAAATTGTGTTTTTTATATGGCAGGTTTATAGAAATGTTCTGATTTTACTCGCAATACTTACCGCCCCTTTAGTATCACCATGAACACACAAAGAGTCAGCTTCTACCGCAAGTGTTGCGCCAGACGCTGTCGTTACCGTTCCCGATGAAATAAGCTGTTTAGCTTGAAGCAGAGCGTCACTTTCATTTAACACGGCACCTTCTATAGTGCGAGATTGCAGTAAACCTTCATCGGTATAACGTCTGTCTGAAAACGCTTCAAAATACAGCGGCAGCCCCCACTCTTTCGCAGCGTCTTTAAGCGCTGCATTGTGCGAAGTAGCCTGAACCATTAACGCAAGGGGCAAATCTGAAGACTGCATATTTATTTCCGCTATGCTTTGCATAACTGTGCCCATGACAGCTTTATCTTTCATCATGTCATTGTAAAGCGCACCATGAGGTTTCACATAGCTCACTTTAGCTCCGCAAATTTTTGCCATACCGCTTAACGCGCTTACTTGATATTGAATCATAGCGCTAAGTTCATCAGCGGCAATCGCCATACTTCTGCGGCCAAATCCCTGTAAGTCTGGATAGGCGGGATGGGCACCTATGGCCACATCATGTTGTTTGGCCAACAAAATAGCCTGCTTCATCACTAACGGGTCACCCGCATGAAAACCACACGCAATGTTGGCCTGATCAATTTCTGCCATGATGGCCGATTCCACCGGCATTGACCACGCGCCGAAACTTTCACCTAAATCGCAATTTAACTTCATAATGGTTTAGCTCTTACCCTCATTCCAGTATCATGTTACCTGTTCTTTTTAAAAAGTCAGTGCTGATGATAAATATTGGAAAAATTAATACATTACGCGTGGTAGCCCAATACCCTTTTGGCTACGCTTTAGCGCCACTTGTCGAAAACAACGACGAAAACGACAGCGTAATAGAAATAGATGATGCTGAAGAGCTGCAAACTGTTACCCTCGCGATTGACGAAGTAGAGACTTCGCTTACCGAAGGCCAACAGGTAGACGTATTTGTAGCCACAGATCAGCGCGGCGATCTCTATGCCACTATCAAGAAACCTTTGATTCAAGTTGGTGAAACTAAAGTACTTAAAGCAGTATCTGCCACTAACTTTGGTGCATTTTTCGATTGGGGCTTAGACAACGATCTTTTAGTGCCTAACGATTATCAAGCTCAACCTGTTAATCCAGGTATGTATTATGTGGTTCACACCTTCTTTGATGATAAAACCCAGCGTATTTTAGGTGCTACTAAGCTTCACTATTTTCTAAAAGAAAGTAGTGCCTATCTCAACGAAGGTGACACAGTGCAATGCTTAGTTTATGCCAAAACTGATTTAGGTTTTAAGGTGGTTATCAATGAAAAAAGCTTAGGGCTAATTTTCCACAGCGATGCCTTCAAGCCGCTTAAAGTCGGGCAGGCAACTGAGGGTGTAATTAAAACAATTCGTGACGATGGCAAAGTTGACGTAGCCCTTCAGCGCGTAGACAAAGATGGCCGTGATGCACTTCAACAAGCCATTTTGGATGACTTAGAAGCTCATGGTGGGATTTCAACGCTAACAGATAAGAGTGCGCCAGAAGCCATTTACTCTCATTTTAACGTAAGTAAAGCAGCGTATAAAAAAGCGTTAGGGGCGTTATATAAGCAAAAGAAAATCACGCTTAGCCCTGATGCAATTCGTCTTAACAAATAAACGCACATGTCACAGCTGCATTGAAGCGCTAAATTAGCCTGCCTTGCAGCTTCCTTTTTTATACTTATGACATTAGGACAAACAATGAAAGCACGTGTTTCTTGGGATCAAGACTTAACTTTTACAGGTACAACAGACAGCGGCTATAAAACAGTGATGGACGGCAGCGGTAAGGCCGTATCTCCGATGGAGTCGGTATTACTAGCGGTTGGTGCATGTTCAAGCGTTGACGTTGTAGATATTCTTAAAAAAGGTCGCTTTAACATTGAAGCCTGTAACTGTGAATTAGAAGCTGAGCGTGCTGAAGAGCCACCTCGAGTATTTACTAAAATTCACGCACATTACACTGTGTCAGGTGAAGGCATTAGCGAAAAGGCCCTTGCCCGTGCTGTGCAGTTGTCGGCAGAAAAATACTGCTCCGTCATGTTGATGTTAACGGGTAATGTTGAGATCACCACAAGCTATACTTTGGTTTAATAGACTATTGTAGAGCTCACCGCTTTTTAGCAATTTTCGCTAAGCATTAGCGTAAAAAGCCAACCAATTAGGTTGGCTTTTTTATTTAAACGGCATTCCACTCTTGTAACACGTTGAAAATAAAATGATTTAACATATGTTAACCTCTTTGGCACATTAGCTGCTGTATATGGTCACTATTATATAAC
>JAXHTT010000025.1:0-32164 GCA_034190055.1 Pseudomonadota bacterium
GTGCCACTTTCTAGTGAATAATTCACGCTAACTTCACCTTCACTTCCGCCCTGACGAGCAAGGCTTAAGGTAAGTTTAGTATCGGTCTCTAGTACAGCGCGTTCTGCCGTGTTTAATTCAACTTTTCCTTGTTGCGCTGTGCCAAGTATAGTCACTTTTGTATAGCCGCTACCCGAGGCAATACCGCCGCCTTGGGGGTTAAATAGCCTTACAAAAAGTATTTCATCACTTTCAGTATCATCGTTAGCGCTTACGCTAAGTGTAACGTTTTTGGGCTCGGTATCATTTGCGCCCCAAGTAAGCTCGCCAGAGGCTTGCAAAACATCGTCACTTGTAGCTGAGCCCGATAATACCTCGTAGTTTACCGACATGGCACTGTCGCCGCTTTTAGTAACGGGAAGGTTAAATGTTGTATCGGCTTCTGTCTCATAACTACTTTGTGAAAACGCCACAACAGTTGCGGTGGTAAGCGTATTGTCTTTTAAAACAAACAAGCCACGCTGAATATCGCTGACTAAGATATTACCGCTAGGTAAAAATGGATAAACGCCCCAGGCACCGTTGAAGTTAGTGCTGTTAAAAGCAGGGTAGGTGTCGAAGAAACCTACTTCTTCAGGTGCGGTTGGATCTGAAATATCTAGTACGGTCAAGCCACGTTCGTAATTTGACATGTAATAGCGGTTGCCTCTTACGTAGCCATTGTGATCAATGGTGCCGTTGTCACTGGTCCAAACGCCCGCCAGTACCGGTGTTTTAAGGGAAGAAATGTCGAAAATCATGACTCGCGTGTTTAGACTGAAATTTCTTTCATCCAATTCATCGTGAACAAATGCGTATTGCTTGTCTTCACTGAACCAGCCGCTATGGGTATAGGCGACTTCATTGTAGCTAGTGCTACTTAGCTCTGACGTACTGTCAGTATCGGTATGATCCCAAAGGCGCATTGAGTCTTCGTTGAAGTCGAGCATTACTGTGCATCCAGAAGCGGTTGCATTTACGCATTCCGCTTCAGCTCGTGCATCGGTGATGTGCATTGACGATGCGTCGTGAGTGTAATCTGCTCGAGTAAGTTCGCTAGGTACATAAGAGGCTGTTGGTGCTTGAGGGGAACTCAGTGCGTAAGAGCGAAACGCGCCGCCATTACTATCTTGGCCCACCAAATGAAGTTGAGACGTTGCGCCTGTCAGTGGAGTATTAAGCGTGTAGTCTACATTTGATATGTAGATGTTATGTGCGCGGTTGTCATCTGTATTGCGGCTAACTAGGCTTATGCTTTCAGGTAAGTCGTTCAGGTCGATTATAGTAAACCCTTCGGTTACACTGTCTGCACTGGCATAGGCATAAGCTTTAAAGCTACCCGCAGCGCTATCAAAATATTGGTATACCTTAATGTCGCGCCAAGATGTACTCTGCCCAGTAATTTCTCCCACAACCACGGGGGAAGCCGGTTCGGTAACATCTACAACCGCTATACTGGCCTGCATACCAACGATGGCGTACTCTCTACTGTTGTTTAGATCCACATGCCCCCAGATATCATTAGCGCCTTTTGATACCGATGACAGTACGCTAACCGGGACGTGTGAAAGTAAATCGATGTTGTTGCACGGGTAGTCCGCAGCCGTCCCATCACTACAGCTTTTATTCGCGCTAACGGTAGTACTTACTTCCATATGTTTTGCGGTTAGTGATGAAAAAGGTACTGTTGCTTTACCATCAACAATAGTGTCAAAGCCTTTTTGGTACAATGCTTCTGATAGATATACGGGTACGTTTAGAAGCGTAGTTTTGTGCAACGCAGGCTTTTGCGCTTGGAAGTGATCTTTACGAGAAAAACCGCCAAGCACAGGAAGAAGACTGTCGTTTAGAACTTGTGCTTGCTGTGCGTTGTCGAAAAAATACTGACCTTCAGCGACTAAAATTTTATCGCCTTTATTGGCCTGCCTAGCCGCGTATGTCAGGGTTTTACAGGGTCTGAAACGGTTGTCACACTTTCCTGTGTCAATGCCGTTTTCGGCAACAAAGCGTGCTTTGTCGTGGTCAGTGTGAGCCAGTGCAGCTTGACTCATAAATGTTAAAAGCAGCACTATTAGCGTTATTTGTAATGCATTCATCTTGTCGTCCGTGCAAGTATTAAAAATTGCTGGTTTGTTTAAAAAACTACCAGATAATCAAAGGAAGTACATAAGTAAATGAAAATGCTTTTTCGCATGAGTGTCATGCCTTCGTTACTTTTAGCGGCGTTCGTGTCGTTAGTGGGGTGTGATTCAGTAAACTTCAAAGGACGGGAGCCAGGCGAGATTCCGTTTAAGCTTGTGGGTATTGATACAGGTGCATGTCCAATGATAATGAGTATTGGGCAACAGCGTTGGAATGTGGATTATTTCGGCTTTTATCTCAGTAAGCCTGAAGTACGCATTGACGGAAAGTGGCAGCGCGTTAAGTTCAAACAAACTGAATGGCAAACCCCGAATGAAGCCCTGCTGAAATTCCACAATAAATGCAGCAATCCTGAAGACGCAAACAGCAAAATTGTATTGGATGTGTCCGAAGAGCTATTGAAACTATCGACGAACTTGCGTTTTACTATGGGACTTCCCTTTGACGTAAATCACGCTAACCCGCTTACCCAACCCTCGCCTTTAAACGACAGCTCAATGTTCTGGAGTTGGCAAAATGGTCATAAGTTCCTCAGGCTAGACGTTTCAAAAAATGGAACAGTAGATCGTAAATGGTCTTATCATTTGGGCAGCGTTGGTTGTGATTCTGCGTCAGCTGTTAGGTCACCTGAAAAATCCTGTGCTTTTACTAACCGTGTAGAGTTTATTTTACCGATGACTCAGCTTGATACCGATTTAGACTTAGAGGTCTCTGTGTCTAACATAGTGGCGCAAGTTGATTTAAACGAGGCGCCAAGTTGTATGTTTGAATCTCCTGAAACAGAGCCGTGTGAAAAACTGATTCAAAACCTTGTGCATCGGCCTTGGATCAAATGGCAATAAAGATGTTTTTCGCGCGATATAAGAAGCGAGCCCATACCTTTTATTTGTTCGTGGGCTTTCTTTTTGTTCTAGTTGGGATAGGTGCGTGCACAAAAGCCCCAACGCCCTATGAGTGGAATTTACCTAATAATATTCCCGCGCCTACGGTACCAGCCGATAACCCGATGACTGTAGAAAGCGTTAAATTGGGAAAGAAGTTGTTTTTTGATACCGCGTTGAGTGCCAACAATACGACGTCTTGTAGCAGCTGTCACCATCCTGAAAAAGCGTTTGCAGAACCTAAAGCCAGGTCGGTTGGTGCGCATGGTGACGCGCTTAATCGCAACGCATTAGCCTTGGTCAACGTAGCGTACAACGCTTCATTTACTTGGGCACATAACAGTTTAGACCGTATTGAAAAACAGCTATTGATTCCGCTTTTCAATGAGCACCCTGTAGAGATGGGAGTAACCGGAAACGAAGATGCAATATTGGAGCGTCTTAAGCGTGGTGACTACCCGGAACTGTTTTCTGCAGCGTATGGTGAACAACCCCCCAGCTTTAATAATGTCGTCAAGGCACTGGCAAGTTATGTAAGAAGTCTTGTTTCGTTTAATAGTGCATTTGATGCTTACGCCTATGCTCAAGATGACGAAGCATTAACTGCACAGCAGCTTAAAGGCTTAAATTTGTTTTTTTCTGAGCGCACCGAATGTTTTCACTGTCACGGTGGTCTCAACTTTACACAATCCTCAAAGCATAGTTTTCAGCCTTTCGGTGCCCAACCTTTTCACAACACTGGCTTGTATAACGTGGATGGGATGGGAGGCTATCCAAAATCGGACATGGGTCTGTATAGCGTGACGCATAATAAACAAGATATGGGAAAGTTTAGAGCACCTACTTTGCGTAATATCGCGCTAACTGCGCCGTATATGCATGATGGAAGTATAGCTACCCTAGAGGAAGTGATAGATTTTTATGCCCGAGGCGGAAACCATGCGGGAAGTCACAATGCCTATCGCAGTCCGTTCATTAAAAGCTTTAGTATTTCGAAAGAAGAAAAAGCTGCCCTTGTGGCTTTCTTACAAAGTTTAACTGACGAAAAATTTGTGGAAATGCACGCATCAAGCAAAAATTAGCGATTTATTGCTCACTTTACGTGTTTTATGTTTATACTTTGCACACACGTATCAACCAAATGCTTATGTGCTGTTTGTTAACATCGTGATAGAATCGAGTTTCACATTCTATGTTAATAATTAAAAAAAGCAGGTAAGCGGTCGCGGAGATGAGAATGACTGAAAAACCCTTCATAACAAGTGGTCGAAACACCATCATTCATAAAATTAGAAAGTTAGATTTATTGGTTATCAATGGCGATGAAAACCCGCCAATCATTGTAACCTACAAAGGCATTAAGCAATATGAAGGTAAAGTACCTGAAAATAAGCGCGATGCGAAGATGATGGATATGGAACTAGTTGATGTAACGACTAGCGATGTTTTCGGTGACGAAAAAACTTTAGTGTTCATCCAAACGCTAAACGGAAAAGAATACAAGATTGACTACTCGAAAATTGGTACGGGCATGTTTATCAAAATTCACCAAGACAGTATTTTCTAAAAGTAGGCCTACCTGTGTCAGGCAAACGAGCTTTTAGCCATGTGGGGTTGGGTAATCTGACCCCAATCTTTTGGCTCTTAAGAGTTAACACCTGTTTCCACCCCTGGTGACTCCAGTTCTTCCGCTACCCACTCTAATTTCCTAACTGTTGCAAAGTGTGTCTTAACTACGATTAATAACAGTTTGAACCGATAGTTAAACCTCGTCTTTTGTGCACTTATCGCTACAACTCAGGTAACCGTATTTTACCGCTTTTGTAGCGTGAATATCATAAAACCCAACTAGTTTATTGGTGCGGCGACAAGCAGAGGTCGTCACCGCGTTGCCTAATACTATCAGAGGAAATTGTTATGTTTACGTTACGCCGTGTTACCCAAATTGCTTTACTAGGAACCACCCTTTCTTTAACTGCTACTGCTGCACAGGCTGGCTATTACCCCGCCGAACTAGAAGGCAACTTAGTTGCTGTGTGTAAAGCGATTAAAAGCGATAGCCGCTTAAAACTGCATCGCGCGGTAAAAGCAACAGGCTTAAATATGAGAGTTCTTCACGAGGGCTTAGTGTGTAATGGTCAAGATATGCTGACTTTTGCGGCTACTCATAATGCGTCTGAAACTGCTCAGCATATTGCACGCAGTATTAATGCAAGCCCAAGCGTATTGACCGCTAAGCGCTAGTCAATGCTTTGCCCTGGAGTTAGGGCTATGTAATGCATAGCCCCTTTTTACCCTTCATCGTAATTTACTTTCTTTTGTCCGCTGTGAAATAGAGTGCCAAGAAAGACATAACCGTTATTTAATTGCAAAGGAGCGCAGATGATCTCATTAGTATTCTTACAATCTGCATCTAAGCAAGATTCACTTTGCAAAATATTGAGAAAACTAAACCTGTTTAGCCATGTGTATGGAGCTGAGTCAGTGGGCCACTGTTTAGCTTTGGCTGAAAAGTACCCTCAATCAATCGGCTTCTATTCGGCTTCAAAGTCGTGTCGTAATATCGCTTCGAAGTATTGGTTAGCGGTGGGCGACAAGGATGAAGAGGCGCTTCTTGCTTTTTCGCACAATGCATCTGGTTTTATTAAAACGCCTTTTAAAGAAGACCAGTTAATAGATGCTATCGGATACGTTAAAAACAAATTTGGTTACTTTGAACGTGATGTTCAATTCAATGCAATGTTACAAGGGCTGTGCAAACAATATGGTGTATCTAAGCCCGCGTTATTGGCAACATTACGCAATCAGTTAAGCAAAAGTTCTAGGCCTAACGTGGTTGGTGTTCGAACTGATAATGGGTGGTGTTGCTTAAACCCCATTGATATTAAATGGATAGAAGCGGCTGGGGATTACATGTGCGTGCAAACACTGTCTGAAAGTTATGTGGTTCGCACAACGATGTGTGAATTACTTAAGAGACTTGGCGAGCACCATTTCAAGCGCTGTAGTCGTTCAGTTGCAGTAAATGCAAAATATGTTGCGCATGTAGAGCAAAGGCTAAGTCAGCAAAGAGTGGTTATGCAAGGTGGCGAAATCTTTAAAGTAACTCATAAATATTATTATCAGTTTTGGCATGCAGAGGGCCATTAAATACTAAAGGAGATCATACGACTATGGTCCTGCTGGTGCTCGAACTCGCTAATCGTTACACTTAGTGCTGAATTCTTTAAAGCAAGGATAGAAAGTGCGAGATGTGAGTGGCACGATAGTGGGGGCCATAGTGGTTTTCGCAGCGTATTATGCTGGGTTTTTCGCCGTAACTGTTTTGGATTTACCCATTCCGGGGCCATTGGTCGGCCTTTGTCTGCTGCTTGGTATGCTTTTCATTTCTCCTAAGCTGGAAGTACCTACGGCTCTGTTTGTTACCTTTCCCTTGAAGCATATGTCACTGTTTTTCGTTCCCGCCGTACTTGGTGTGTCTATTTATTGGGATGATATTCAGGCCAATGCGCTGGCAATCGCCATAGCTATTATCCTTACTACATCATTGAGCTTAGGTATCACGGCTTGGTTCGCGCAAAAGCTGTTTTGCAGCAAATTGAATAAACCTTCAAGTACTTCACAAGCGGGTGGAAAGCCTGAATGATTGATGCTTTAAATCAAGCGTTTAGCTTGAACAGTTTGTTGTGGCTCTGCATTTCAGTTGTCGGTTACATTATCGCGCTATGGGTTAATAAAAAATGTAACGGTCACCCAATCGCGCACCCCATTATTTTTACGGCTGCTTTTGTCTCTTTACTCCTTTATTTGACTAACACCGAAGTCAATGAATATCAGCACTCGGCATCATTACTTCACTGGCTATTAGGGCCTGTGACTGTTGCGCTCGCGTTACCAATTTATCGACAATGGCAAAGTTTAAAGCATTACGGATGGAGGTTAATATTAAGTATTGGCTTTGGTGGAATATTTGCGCCTATTACCGCATGGTTCACGTTGTTTGCGTTAGACGCACCGTCGGCCTTAAAAATGACCATGTTGGCTAAATCTATTACCACGCCTTTAGCGATGGAAGCCAGTGCTCACATTGGCGGAATTCCTGCGCTAGCAGCCGTTTTTGTCATCACTACAGGTATCGTGGGCGCTATTGTGGCGACCGGAGTCTTTTCTGTATTAAACGTGCGAGATCGACAGGCACAAGGCATTGCTTTAGGTACTGTTGCCCATGCTATTGGGACTGCTAAGTCTATCCATATGGGGGAAGATGTCGCCGCTATGGCTACCCTCGGGCTTTGCGTGAATGGAATATTCACTGCTTTGGTGTTGCCTCTGGTATTTGGCGTATTTCTTTAAACCTACTGCCGAAGGCTTGCTACTCTTTACCATCTTGTAAGTCGGTAGTTTAATGTGAAAGACGCTGGCAAAATTCCCCAAAAGTGCTATTTCTTAGTGAGGTGTTTCGTATCACCATATACAGGCTATCAGTTTAAAAAGTCGATAGAGTAGCACCACCCACTGTGACCGAAGCAAGATCAATACTTCAGTTCACAGTAGTTGTGCCGATACAATTGAAATTACTAGAAAATAGCAGCGGCAGCTGGTTGGAAAAGCTAGGTGGTAAAAGAACTTAATGTTTTCAGTACTCGTATGTGACGACTCGTTAGTTGCTCGCAAGCAAGTGGCTAAGTGCCTCCCTCAAGACTGGGAAGTAGCCGTGCACTTTGCGAATAATGGCCAAGATGCTTTATCTGCGCTCGCCGATGGTAAAGGGGATCTTTTACTCTTAGATTTAAACATGCCTGTTCTTGATGGATACGGCACGCTAGAAGCAATCCAACAGCGTGGTCTTAAAACTAAGGTTATTGTAGTATCTGGTGACATACAGCCGGAAGCGCATGAAAGAGTGACGTCACTGGGGGCGCTGGACTTTATCCGCAAGCCTGTAGACCCCAAGAAGCTCGCTGAGGTTCTTGATAAATATAATATTCTTCATGCCGAGGACGAAGAGCCAGAAGATATTACGCCGCTTGACCCTGATATTCGCGATTGCTACCAGGAAATTACCAATATAGCGATGGGACAAGCGGGAGACCACCTCGCGCGCACCATGGATGTATTCGTTGAGCTCCCCATACCTAACGTAAATCTCATTGAAGTTTCAGAGCTTCATATGATGCTTTCTGATATTGAAAGCCACGAACAAGTTACCGCGGTTTGCCAAGGCTTTTTAGGGCCGGGTGTCAGTGGAGAGGCACTGTGCATTTTGAGCGACTCTAGCTTTGATGATGTTGCCAAGATTCTAAACGTTGAAGGTGAAGTAGATGACCAACTTCAGCTAGAGCTACTAATGGATGCGGCAAGTATTCTTATTGGAACCTGCCTAACTGGCTTAGCAAATCAAATGGATATTAACTTCAGCCAGGGGCACCCAATTGTGCTTGGTCAGCACCGAGCAATAACTGAAATTATTAGCATGAACCAAATCAAGTGGAAGCGGACGTTAGCAATTGAACTCAGCTATGGGCTCGAAGGCTACAACGTTCAATGCGACTTGATTTTACTGTTCACGGAAGAGTCCATGAAAATGATGAATTCCAAGCTTGCCCACTTGTTGGAGGATTTCTAATGAGCCAGCATTTAGATGAGTTACAAGAATTCCATTGGATGATGGACATGCTACAAACGGTAGATGTTGGGATCGTTGTACTTGACCGTAACTTTACCGTACAGGTATGGAATGGCTTTATGGAAAGTCATAGTGGGCTCTTGCCGAGCGAAGTAAGAGACAAAACGTTATTTTCGCTTTTCCCTTCAATTAAGCAAGACTGGTTTATGAAAAAAGCTAAGCCCGTCTTCGACTTAAAAACGCGGGCTTTTATGACCTGGGAGCAGCGTCCTTATTTATTCAAGTTTCCTAACTACCGGCCGATTACAGGTAGTGAGTCATTCATGTATCAAAACATCACGCTATCACCACTTACCTCAGCAACAGGAAAGGTGGACTTTATAAGCATGATGATTTACGACATGACGGATGTGGCGGTAGGTAAAAAACAGCTCGAGGCACTGCAAGTTACGATGTCCGAAGAGCAAGAAGCGAGATTAGTCGCCACTAAATTGAAACACACCTTATCTTAACCGCTATATGTAACGCAGCAGAGGCTAATAGCCACTTTACTATTTCATCTACATTGAGTTTTTCACGCACTGCGCCTGAGGTTTTAGCATCAAGTGCGGCGGGAGTATGTATGCAATTAATCAAGTCTTCATTTTCAGATTACCTTCCGCGAACAGGGGTTAGAGGGCTAGCCATTGTTGGCGGCGTATTTATTCTTGCTGCCTGTGGTGGCGGAGGTGGAGATGGTGACTCAAGCGGAGGGGAAACGGGCAACGGCAATTTATTAATAAATGCGGGCCCCGATGCTACAGTTACAGAAGGCGTAACCTACTCACTAAGCGCTGAGGTGAGCGGAGGCGATGGAGCTTACACTTATAATTGGAGTGCGTCCCCTTCGCTCACGATTACTCAGGAAGATACGAGCTCTTCTGCCGCAAGCTTTGTAGCACCAGTTGTAGAGAGCGCTACTGCATACACATTGACCGTTTCGGTTAACGATCAAAGCGGTAATACGGCCGATGATTTTACCGTTATCACGGTGGCGCCCGTAAACATTGCTCCTGTAGCCAGTGTCAATGTTCCACAGTGGGATGATTTGCCGGAAAATACATTCCCTGGCGGAGTAGAAGTTGTCTTTGATGGTACCGGAAGCAGTGACGCAGATTCCACTGAGTCAGAAGGCGGAATCGCTGATTACGAGTGGACGCAAACCAGCGGTACTAATGTAATTACAGGTGTGGAAACTAACCTTTCTACCTTGACTATCGTTACGCCTATTGCCAACGATGCACAGCAGCTTACTTTTCAATTAGTGGTAACCGATAGTGAAGGCGCTACTGATACTGATGCCGTTACAATATCCGTTCAATCGGAGACTGAAACCTTGCCAGTTGTTGATGCTGGGTTTTCGCAGGGCGTTTTCAGTGGTGAAGTGGTTATTTTAGAAGGTGAGGCCAGTACTAGTATTCCTAGCGCGCTACCTCTTACTTATTCGTGGGAGCGCAGCAACAATGTTTCTTCGAGCAGTGGTGCTACTACTGGCGCGGCTAACCGTCCTGTAGATGACAGCGATGCACTATCCACATTTGCCATAGCACCTTCGGTATCGTCTTCTACTGTTGTGGCCTATACCCTCACTGTGACTGACGCCAACGGTAATAGCGTTGAAGATACGATTAACGTAAATGTGCGCCCAATGCCTACGCCGCTTTTAAACGACACTGGCTTTTTAAAACAAGCGACCAATAACGCATTAACCGAAGCCCAGCAAAACGACTTTCCTGGGCAGGACGGTCAACGTGGCGCTGATATTATTGAGCAAAACGGTTTAATAGAAAAAGCAGGGCGGGGTAAAGCTGGGTTTGACTTCACGCGCTTAAACGCTAACGGTGATGAGCAAGATGCTAGTGCTGATACGTGGTCATGCGTTCGCGATAACGTAACCGGGCTAGTATGGGAAGTGAAAACTGACGACGGCGCATATCAAGATAAAGACTATACATACTCTTGGTATAGCGATGAGGTGAATGGTGGCTTCGAAGGCGATGAGACGGGGTCAAACGCAACCTGTTTATTAACTAACTGCAATACGTCTGCGTATGTTGAAGCGGTAAATACGCAAGGCCTATGTGGCTTTTATGACTGGCGTCTACCTACTCATCATGAACTTTTCTCTTTAATGCATTTGGGCATTGCCGATGATGTCGCCATTGATGAAGATTATTTCCCTAATACAGGCGCAATCTCAACCGAACCGCTTTGGTATTGGACATCCGTGCCCAGTGCTGACGGGGTAAATAGCGACGACGCACAAAATGCATGGGCATTAGATTTTGACTCAGGCGTCGACAACTTCCTTAACAAGTCGTCAGCCGCACGTGTTCGTTTAGTAAGAGCGGGGAGATAGTCATGGGTAAGTCAGTTAATACGATCGCCAAAAAAGTGATGAAAAAAACAATGATTACTTCAATTAACCTGTTCGCTGCATCAGCATTGCTTATGGGTGCTTCGATTTCAGTTCATGCCCAAGAATGTTTATCAGATGGCCTAGAAACTACGCCAAACGATAATTTTGAAGCGGTTACCACCAGTACTTTGTTGGACACTACGACTGACTTGGTGTGGAGGCGTTGTTCGGAAGGGCAGACGTGGGATGGCTCTACGTGTAGTGGTGAAGCAGTAAAATATACGTGGCAGGAAGCCTTACAACTTGCGCAGCAAGCAAGCAACGATGATCTGTTGGGGTGGCGCTTGCCTAATGTCAAAGAGTTGGCAACCTTAACAGAGCGCGACTGTGTGCGACCTGCCATTAACAGTTCACTTTTTCCGGCAACGCCGCCAGATGACTTTTGGACTTCTACCCCTTCAGCGGACGATCCAGACAGAGCCTGGGTTGTAGCTTTTTTCAACGCTAGCCATTCTATAAAAGAAAAAGACCGCTTCATTTACGTACGTTTGGTGCGTACCTATACCAATGAATAGGTGTAGAAAAAATCCATACTTTTTCTTATTAGTCTTTCGTCTAGTATCCGATACTGAGACTTTTTATCAATAAAGCACGCTCTATAATGCGTGCTTCGTTGTTTTTGGTTTGAACGTTAAGAGTCTAGATATTTATCGTTTTCATTTACGATCAGTTTAAGTGATGCCTAAATTGATCATCTCGACATGTTCAACCTGATTTTTAGCACGTTAGACTCATGTTGGCTTTTTATTTCGCGGTAAGCTAGCCACAATGATGGTATGAAAATGATATCGCGCCTTAAGGCTTTTCTCTTCACAATTTGTTTATTCGCTGGACTTAGTACATCGGCGCAAGCTGAATATACATGCAGCATCGATTTCGCCTACGGTATTGCCGTTAATAGTGCACAGCTGCGCGTAATGGATAAAACCCGTACTGTGGTTCAGATTAACGACCAAAGCCAGCTATTTATAGGCGGGCGTTGGCAGACACTAAGCGAACAGGAAAAGCAGTGGCTTAACGAGTATTCTTCAGGTTTACACTATGTGGTTCCCAAGATGATTATTCTGGCTACCGAAGGTGTGGACTTGGCTATTGATACCATTGAGCATGTTTACCTAGGCTTAGTAGGCAGTGACCACGATAGCTATGAACGTTTAAACGCTGCTATGAAGCGCGTTCAAAATCGAGTGAAAGATAAATTTAGACACGCCAGTAATCATTACTTTATCGGCCCCGGGTCACTGGAAAGTGTGGACGAATTTGTCGATAGTGAAATTGAAGCGCAGCTTGAGGAAGCTATTTCGACCTCTGTTGGCGGTATATTATCTGCAATCAGTGGTATTAATACCGGAAGCGGTGAGGTAAACCAAGAGAAAGTGGCGGAAATTACTCGTCAGCTTAATAATGTGGGTGAGCACCTTGATGTAGGTGATAAAGCTACGACATTGCGTAAAAAAGCAGAGTGGTTTTGTGAAAAACTTAAACGCCTAGACGTAGCGGAAGAGAACCTTCGAGCAAGTGTGCCTGCTTTCAAGCCTTACAATATCATTACTCGTCATGATAAGAATGAAAACTAGTTGAAATAAGTAATACGCGTACTCATCCTGGTTAAAGACTGATAAAGACAGAAAAGCCTGCGTAAGCAGGCTTTTTTGATCTAACTTTTTGGTTGACTCAAAACGGCAAGATTATACGAAACACGACAGTAGCGAGTTAAGATATCTACGTCCTTTTGCAGTTACCTGCCAGTGACTATCTGAAATAGAAAGCAGCCCCTGGTGATGAGCATCAGACAATGCGCTTTTAACGTCATCCGTTAACTCAGTACCTGTGAAGTCACTGAAATCATTCATCGGGCAAGGCTCAACTAAACGAAACCTATTTATAAAGAACTCAAACGGCAGGTCGTCTGCACTAACCAGCGTTTGCGTATCTAAATACGGTCGGCTCATTTCCATGTAGCCTCTTGGATGCTTCACTTTAACGGTACGATGAATAGTGCCATTAGCGGCATCGGTAACCTTTCCATGGGCACCACAGCCAATACCTAAATAGTCGCCAAAGCGCCAGTAATTAAGGTTATGGCGGCATTGGTGCCCTGCTTTAGCGTATCCTGAAATCTCGTACTGGTGATAGCCCGCACGCTCTAAAAGGCTGTGGCCTTTCTCCTGTATTTCCCACAGAATGTCGTCGTCAGGTAGCTCTGGCGGCTTGGAATAAAAAGGCGTGTTTGGCTCGATAGTAAGCTGGTACCACG
This sequence comes from Pseudomonadota bacterium, assembly GCA_034190055.1. Lineage (GTDB taxonomy): Bacteria > Pseudomonadota > Gammaproteobacteria > Enterobacterales > Alteromonadaceae > Alteromonas. Next base: position 13,383 of record JAXHTT010000025.1, read on the forward strand.
ACAGGTGGTAAGGATCTAGCCCAATACCTTGCTTTAAATCAGCCATGGCATTCTCTACGCTTTGCTCAGGTAGACCATGCATGAGATCTAAATTAAACGTGGGTAGCCCTGCGCTGTGTGCTTGTTTTACCGCATTTTCAGCTTGGCTTTCATTGTGAATACGGCCTAGCACTTTTAAATGCTTCGGCTGAAAGCTTTGAATGCCCACCGATATTCGGTTTACGCCTGCCTGATAAAAGCCCGCAAATTTACCTGCCTCAACGGAACCTGGGTTGGCTTCCATTGTTATTTCAGCAGTATCACTTAAATTAACGCGCTGTCTAACGCCATTTAAAATGTCAGCCATGGCCTCGCTTGAAAACAAACTGGGTGTGCCACCGCCTATGAAGATTGTCTCAATAGGGCGGTCGCCAATGCGTTTGGCATCAATAGCTAAATCGTCCAGTAGATGCGCCACATACTCTTTCTCGGGTAAATCAGACTTAAGCCCGTGAGAGTTAAAATCACAGTACGGACACTTTTGAACACACCAAGGAATGTGGATATAAAGACTAAGCGGTGGATTACGCAAAAGTCGCTCTCATATTATCAAGCAAAATCGCTAGGGCGTTGCCGCGATGGCTAATGCGGTTCTTTTCGGCTTTTTCCAATTCTGCAGCAGTACATCCGTGACTTGGCACGTGGAACACTGGGTCGTAACCAAAACCGTCGTTACCAGAGCGAGCAGTTAAAATTTCACCTTGCCACTTACCTTGGCTAACTAGTGGTACTGGATCTTCAGCATGGCGCATGAACACCAAGGTACAAAAGAAATGCGCTTTACGCTGGGTTTCGCCATCTAGGGCAGCTAATAGCTTGTCGATATTGGTATCGTCAGTTGCATCAGCGCCAGCATAGCGGGCTGAATAGATACCGGGTGCACCGCCAAGGGCATCAACCACTAAGCCTGAGTCGTCAGCAATGGCAGGAAGGCCTGTTACTTGTGCCGCATGACGCGCTTTAATAATGGCATTTTCAACGAATGTTGTACCTGTTTCAGGCACATCAGATACACCTAATTCTTTTTGCGCCACAACGTCTACGCCGTAATCTGCAAATAAGGATGCAAACTCACGTACCTTGCCTTGATTACCTGTGGCTAAAACAATTTTTTCTGGGAATTTCATTGTGTACTCTTTTGAAATGACGGTGAGCTAAAGCGGTGGGCGGCGGCTGCAGGCGAAACATTGCCTCCACAAACACGCGGTAAACACATCCATGTGCGCTCCGCTGCCGCATCCCTGCGGCAGAGGGTTTGTGTCGGCATTGTTCCACCTACATCCTGGCCCACCGCATTAACTCACTTGAATGTTACTGATCGACTATTTTCGCACTCTTTACTTTTTCTTTTTAGGCTTAGCTTTTGCCTTGGTTTTGTCTTTGGCCTTCACTTTTTTCTTTTTGGGGCCAATCTTAGGCGTTTTGTTTTTAGGGCGTAGCTCGTCAATGACGCGGGCTTTCAGTGGCTCGCCCATGTAACGTGCGGTTTTGGCCACCATATCAAAATCGTGGGCTTCAACCAAAGATATTGCAGTACCCTTCGCACCAGCACGACCGGTTCTCCCAATGCGGTGAACGTATATGTCAGCTTTGCGCGGCATGTCGAAGTTAATAACGTGGCTTACATTAGGTACGTCGATACCACGGGCAGCAACGTCAGTTGCCAACAAGATAGGAACTTCACCGCTTTTGAAGCGTGCCATGGCTGCATTACGCTTGTCTTGCGGCATTTCGCCCTGTAGCCAACATACAGGAATGTCTTTAGACGCTAAGAAATCTTTTAGCATCTGTAAGCGGTCACGAGTTTTAACAAAGACAACGGCAGATGTAGTTGTCTCTTGTTTTAAGATATTTACCAGCAGGGCTTGCTTGTGATTCATGTCATCAGCAAGGTGATACCACTGATGAATTTTGTTCTTTTCTTTGCGCGACGGATTAGCTTCAACCACTTCAGGGTTGTTAAGAATGTCGTGGGCAAAGGTCTTAACGCCTTTTCCTTCAAGCGTGGCAGAGAACAATAGATTTTGCTTGCGCCAGCGCGCTTCGGCCGCAATCTGGTTCACTACTGTTGAGAAGCCCATGTCTAACATGCGATCAGCTTCATCAAGAATTAAACACTCGATATCGCGACAATCTGCGGCTTCTTTTTCGATGTGTTCAAGCAAGCGACCTGGTGTAGCCACAAGAATATCGAGATTCTTGCTTAAGGTTTCTTTATCGGTACCGTAGTTAATACCACCGGTTATTACGCCGCACACAATTTGTGTATGCTTTGTTATGGCTAGGGCTTGTTCGTAAACTTGTAACGCTAACTCACGGGTAGGCGTTAGGATCAAAATACGTGTAGCACCAGGCTGTCTTCGCGGGTAATCAAGTAAAAACTGGCATGCAGGCAATAAGAAAGCGGCTGTTTTACCTGTACCTGTAGGAGCAGAGGCCAAGATATCTCGTCCATCCAACGCATGGGGGATGACCAGTTCTTGAATGCTAGTTGGAGTTTCAAACCCCATATCGGCGACTGCGTGACACAGTGCTTCGTCTAATTCGAGTTCTTCGAAAGTCATAGTATAAAAAACGCTCTAAATGAATGGGGCGTATTGTAGCATTGCTACACCAAAACATAGAGAAAAACTGGCGTTAAATTCGCACACCGTAGGTAAATACACATTCTGACGCTAACGGGTTGGCACTGTTGGCGTTAAGTAAGTGCAAGTGGGTTAAATCGAGCTTACTCACTTTATCCTCACTTTCAACCCGTGAAATTTCGAAGTAGTAGTCAGTTTACAGTTCTGGGCCAATGGAATTAAAGAGGGTTGGCTATTGCGCGGTAATCCCAGCTTTGAAGCACGCCATCAGAGGAGAGGGTAACAACATCACCATCTTCGTTAAGTGTAATAGCGTGAGTGGTGGCTTCGCTTGAATAGCGTTTAATTTCCCATGAGGCTATCTCTTCGCCAGAGTTAGCATTCCATAGCGTCACCACTGATTTGGGTGATGTTGTCATTAGGTAGTCACCGTTTTCTAAAAATAACCCTTTTCGGAAAAAGCGGAAACGTTCCATAAATTGTAGTTCAGAAATCACTTCATGGGTGGCGAGATCAATAATTTCGTGGCTGTTCAGCGCATCGGATATAAAAGCTCGCTGAGCTCTATTGTCTAGCACTGAAGCGGTAACTCGACTGCGATATTGCCTTTCTAGCAACACATCGTTTTTGTCTAAATCCCATAGAAACCAGCGCTTATCTATCCCTCCAGAAAACGCATATTCATCGGAAATATAGCCTACATGAAGCACTTTCATTGTATTGTGCTGGTACTGCAATGCTGTGCCGTTATCAAAATTTAGTAGCAATACGGTACCGTCAGTCATACCAACTAGTGCGCTGTTACCATGGCGGGATAGGGCAGTTGATGACGCTGTGGCGCCGGGATCTTTACCACTAAAATGCCAACTACCTACCACATCACCTGAGAGCAAGTTAATCAGTGTAGTGCTCCAATAGCCTGTGAGCGCTAACCATGCTTTGTCTTTAGAAAACGTAATTAGGTGCAGTGACTCTTCATCAAGCACTTCACTACGCCATTTGTAGCGCTCTCGTTTTTCATGAACATCCCAAACAGACACTGAGGAATCGTCAAAAATGAATGCCGCAAGACGGGCATCTTCTGAAAGCGCAGCTTTCCTCACAGGCTCTTGGGTAAAGCGGAACTCGTGAATAGGTAATACGCGCGTCTCTTCAGTGCAACCAGTAAGCGCAAGGAGTACGATGAAAAGTAAATAAGAAACTGGTGACGCTAAAGGTGAGAGAAAGCGTCCGTTCGTTTTTCTTTCGATCATTGCTATAGCACAATTATGTATTAATAAAGGCAATAGCGTTTAGCTTGGCTTGGTTTAGCGCTTCTTTGATTTCGGGGCCTTTAGCGCCTGTGGCAATGATGTCTTGCACATTTACTTGGTTGGCGGCTGCCAACGCATCTTCGATGCGCTTTTGTTGGTGTTGCCAATCTACGCCCTTGTTATGAGCATAAGGCGCAAAAGCGCTAAGTAATAAATTGAAACGTTCCTCTCTTCGCCATGCATCACAGCTATTGAACAAGGCAAGAAAATCGGCTGGCGAGTTCTGTTCGTTCAAAAGAAAGCCTTTAAATTTGCAGGCAAGGCTGACAACTTCACTAACTTGGTTCTGCACTTTCAATCGGCCGCACAAACGTTTTGCTTCTTCCTCATCAAGGTGAGTGAGCAGGGCTGTAAACCTTATTATCAGCCTAGCAGTTTCTGAATCAGTGCTGTTGGCGAGGCTTTCTTTTTCAGCCTTTTCTAGGGCTACCGCCGTTTTTAACGTTTCCAGAGCAGTATCTAGCTTACTTTCAAGTTCAGCGAACCAGTCATTGAGGCCATGAGCTTGGTTCAATACTGTGAAAAAAACATGGGGTGTTTTCTCTAAAAGACTGCGCTTTGTTTCTTGCCATACGCGCTCTGCGCTTAGCGTGCTTAATTCGCCGCTTTGGGCCATTTTCTTCATAAGTGCCATAGTTTCATTGGCAATGGTAAAACCCAGATAGGCATAGCGTGTTGCAAAGCGTGCCACGCGAAATACCCGAAGCGGGTCTTCACTAAAGGCTGCTGATACGTGGCGAAGTATACGGTTTTCTAAATCTTTTTTACCACCATAAGGGTCGATAAGGTTACCAAGGTTATCTTGGGCTATTGCATTAACGGTAAGATCTCGGCGCAGTAAGTCTTCTTCCAGAGTTACGGTGCTTGATGCATCGCACACAAAGCCCGTGTAGCCTGTTCCTGATTTACGTTCAGTGCGAGCTAGCGCATATTCTTCCTGTGTTTTTGGGTGTAAAAAAACAGGGAAATCTTTGCCTACTTGGGTGTAACCCTGGTTAAGCATTTCTTGCGGTGTGGCGCCCACCACTACATAGTCGCGTTCTACAACTTTCCTATTCAACAGTGCGTCACGTACTGCGCCACCAACGAGATAAACTTGCATGCTCTTCCAATCGTCTTTTTGTCAGTAAAAGTTAGACGTGCTGATATTTGGCGTATAACCGTATTCAGCAGTCTCAATTTATAGTGGCGCAGTATAGCAATGTTACAAATAAAATTCGTCGCCACATCGTTATCCGCTTTCACTTCAAGGTTGCGTCTGGTAGTTTAATCGTCGTTAAAAATTAAAACAGATAGGCGCTTCAGCAACCATGTATTTGAACTACTTCGGGTTAAATGACAATCCTTTTTCGATTGCGCCTAACCCCGATTATTTATATATGAGCCCAAGGCACAAAGAGGCTTTGGCCCATTTGACCTTTGGCCTTAGAGAAAGCGGTGGTTTTGTAATGCTCACCGGAGAAGTGGGCACGGGGAAAACAACGGTATCGAGAAAGCTGTTGCAGCAGCTGCCAGACAATACTCAGGTAGCTATGATATTAAACCCTACCTTATCTGCTCTTGAGCTATTAGCGACGGTGTGTGATGAGCTAGGTTTGCCCTATACGCCTGAGAAAGCCAGCCTTAAGTATTTTACTGATTTGATATTGTCTAAGTTAGCAGAGAATCATCAGTCAGGCATTAATACGGTACTAATGGTTGATGAAGCGCAGCATCTGTTGCCTGAAGTACTAGAACAACTTCGTTTATTGACCAACCTAGAAACGAATCGTGAAAAGCTGTTAAAGGTCGTACTGATTGGACAGCCTGAATTACAGCAGCTGTTAAAGCGCAACGAGTTGCGCCAGCTTGCCCAGCGTATTACCGCTCGTTATCATCTGCTGCCCTTAACTGCGCCAGAAGTTAGTGCTTACATAGCACACCGCTTAAGCGTGGCTGAAGGTGATATCAGTATTTTTAGTAAGTCTACCTTACGCGCGGTGCATCAAATTACTGGTGGGATCCCAAGAGTAATTAACTTGCTGTGCGACCGAGCCTTAACCTTATCTTTCACAAAGCAGCATGCTGTTGTGCAAAAGCCTATATTCTTGGCCGCGGCAGAGCAAATTCTAGGTGAAGATGTTGTCAGTCAGCGCGTACAAAGCCAGCGTAAATGGTATCTAGCATCTGCGTTTATTTTGGCCATTGTTTTCGGCTACGGATTAGGGAGTTTGTATGTCTAATATCGTTGCCATTGAAGAACTAACGCCCGGCATGGTGATAGTTCAAATCACCAAGCAAAACGGACCGGTTAAAATTAGAAAGTCGGGTTTAGTGACCAGCGATGCTATGGTGCAGGGCTTGTCTGAAATGGGCGTGCAAGAGGTCGAAATAGACCCAGAGCAAACCGTGGAAATAGCACCTGCGGCAACCCACCATAGAACGCAAACCCAAGCTTTGCTTCGCGGAGAACACGATACAAGTGCCACGTTTGACAAATCCCTTAATGAGCAGTTTAATCGCAGTTTGTTTTTACCAACAGTAGAAGGGTTACCGTCAGCGTGGAAGCTGTACACCAAGCAAGTAGCGCTTTTTGCTGTAGTTATACTTGGCGGCTTATGTATTGGCTTTTCTGCCGCTACAGCAAAACGCTGGTGGCCGATGTTAACGGCGCCCGCGGCAGCACCTACTGAAGCGTCCGAAGCCAGCGCTGCAAAGAAAGACAAAAGCGATGACACTTCGGAGCTTGTCGCTACGCAAAACGGTAGCGAAATGCCCGCTACTTTGGAAAATCAAAGTGAACAATCACAACCTACAAACCAGACAGGTACACAAAGTGACAGTTCGAATGTTCCTAAAGACGAAGCTGTCGATATAGTTACCAACACGCCCTCTTCTAGCGAAGCAGCCATTAAGCCAAATACCCAGCCCGACATTGCGCGAAGCAATAAAGCAGATGAAAATGTAGCGGCTACACCGGGTGATAATTCAAGCGACACTCTGTCTTCGCAAGATTACGAAGGAAAAGTGTTAAACGAATCCGAAGCTCAATCTGACGTATCGGTGTCGCCAGAGCTTATGGCGCGCTTTAACGCTGCTGTGGCAGCTTTGGATTCAAAAGCGCAAGACGATACACCCGCCGAGAAAGAAACAAAAATCACAGTTAAGGACGATCTGCCTCGTGTCGATCAGTTGCCCGTTCGCTTGTTAACGCGCCTTCCTACGATGAATTTTAGTGCACACATGTATGCTTCTCGACCAGCCGATAGGTGGGTCAGAGTAAATGGACGTCAGATAGGCGAGGGCGACTGGATTGCCGATAGAGTGCAAATTGTGAATATTGAAGCGCAGCGCGTGGTGCTTTCTTTTGAAGATGAAATTTTTACCATGGCGGCATTAACTGACTGGTAGTCGTTTCATCGCTTAAAGCAGAAATACCTGCTAGTGATCTCAGAGCATGTAATGTAAAAAGGGCCCTGAGTTTAGGGCCTTTGTGCAGTCGAACATGCCGGCAATGATGGGCCTATAGTGGAGTTAAGTAGGCCTAAAGAGGCATTTGATTTACGAAAACGTCTTTGAAAAATTTAGGCAGGTTTAAGCTAAACTCTTCGGGGCGAACGCCTGACACAATCTCATCGTCGTACTGACTTAAATCAATGCGCTTAACTTCATTGAAATGCTGCGACGTAACGCTGTAAAAAGTCATAACATGAGGGCTTACGGGGTCTTTAGGGTTGATTTTGCTAACAATACCCAATTTACCGCTCTTTAACCTCACCAAGGAGCCAACAGGGTGCACGCCAATACACTGGATAAATTGTTTTACCAATTCTTGGTCTAAGTTCTCTGTCGCAGTTAGTCGCTTTAGCGCCTGAGTAGGCGTGATACTGTTTTTATGAGTACGGTTAGATGTCATGGCATCGTATGCGTCCACAATGGCGGCAATACGCGCGAACTCTGAAATTTCGTCACCAACCAATCCTCTCGGATAGCCGCTTCCATCAATACGCTCATGGTGCTCTTCAATGATGCGCAGCGATAGGTCAGAAATATCGCCACACTGTTCAACTAGGTCTGCACCAATTTCAACGTGGGTTTTCATCACTTCCCAATCATCACTGGAGAATTCGCCTGTGTTATTGCGAATTTCGTCTGGCAGGGAAGACATCCCGATATCCATCAACAGGGCACCTAAACTCACTTGCTCCGTGGTATCTCTGTCATAGCCAAGAAACTCACAGAAAATACCGCTTAGTACACTGCAATTAATACTGTGCTCAAGAAGATACTGGTCGGTATCTTTAATCATAGTCAGGCAGCTCAGCGCATCTTTATTATCAAATACACTTTCGATGAGGCTGTGAGACAGCGACTCCATCGGCGATAAATCTTTTACCGCCCCGTCTTTTAGCGACTTTAAAAAGCTACTTTGAATGGCAATTGCGCTGCTGAAGAGCTCGTTGGCTTCGTTAATTGAATCACGACCCACTGGCTTAACAACCGGTTTAGTCACTTCAGGCTTGTTTTCTTTATCTGGCTCGGGTGGCACAGCTGGCTCGGGCAGCTTGGACTTCGCAAGATCTACTTCGACGCTTAAAATACCTTTCGATTTTAGACTATCAATAATGGCTTGGGTTTTCACAATGCCTTTAGAACGCATTTTAAGTGAACCTGTTTGTTCAAGTACTTGATTGACGTACATTCCGGGCTGCAAATCATCAATGGGTACCTGTTCTAGCATTATTTCTCCTGTGAGGCACAACGTTGCCATAGCCTTCAATTACAATAGAAATGAATAGTACGATATTCCAGTGAAAAAAGTGAGGAGTTTATTAGCCTTTAGTATAGCTAGAGTCCGCGAGTATTCGATTAATGAATTCGTGAGAGAACGTGTGACGTGTAAATGTGCCGAAAATTAACTGATAGTTTAAATCAGGCGAACGGATATTCTCTATACCCAACGGTAATAGGTATCTTGATGCGGAGATAGGTTCGAGGCATGGAGGAGAGAAATAAACAGGGTACCATCTCGCGACAGTACCCATGTGTCATGTTAGGGCCTTGTTAAGCGCTAAAGCCACTCGCATTTAAAGCCACGCGGGCTGTTTATTTTCAAAGTCTTCTATAGCACTTGTAAGTTCAAGGGTTTGACCGATAGCATCTAAGCCTTTAATCAGGTTGTTTTTGTGATGCTCAGCGATATCGAAGCTGAAGCTGGTATCGTTAAAACTTACCGTTTGCGCTGGAAGATCAACGGTGATCTGGGTTGCTGGATCTGCCTTAACCGCAGCAAATAAAGCGTCCATTTGCTCGCTTGATAATGCCACAGGCACTAGCTGATTATTAATGCAGTTACCGTAAAAAATATCAGCAAAGCTGGTGGCAATAACCGCTTTAAACCCAAAGTCGGCAAGTGCCCACGGCGCGTGTTCGCGGCTTGAACCACAACCAAAGTTTTCGCGAGCCAGCAACAGACTTGCACCTTTGTGCTCAGGCTTATTCAGCGCGAACGCTGGGTTTGGCTCTTTCTCTTCTAAATCTAAATAACGCCAGTCGTGAAACAAATGTTTGCCGTAGCCAGCACGCGTTACGCCAGTTAGAAACTGCTTTGGAATAATTTGGTCGGTATCGACATTGGCCTGATCAAGCGGCGCAGCAATGCCTGTGTGTTGTGTAAAACCTTGTTCAGACATAACTTACTCCTGATAATCTCTAACGTCAGCGAAGCGACCGGTAATTGCAGCTGCGGCAGCCATTGCTGGGCTTACTAGGTGAGTGCGCGCACCACGGCCTTGACGGCCTTCAAAGTTGCGGTTACTAGTAGAGGCACATCTATCGCCTGCTACTAGCTTGTCGTCATTCATTCCAAGGCACATAGAGCAACCTGGCAACCGCCACTCAAAGCCAGCATCGATAAAGATTTTATCTAAGCCTTCAGCCTCTGCTTGGCGTTTAACATTACCTGAGCCCGGCACCACAATGGCAGTTACTGAATCGGCGACTTTGCCGCGTTTGGCAATTTGTGCTGCTGCGCGCATATCTTCAATTCGACCGTTAGTACAGGAGCCTATAAATACGTGGTTTACGGCAACGTCTGCAAGTTTTTCACCGGGTTTTAAGCCCATATATTCTAGCGCTTTTACCGCGCTTTCTTTTTCAATCGGGTCGCTAAAATCCTCAGGGGCAGGTACAGGCGTGTTTACGCCAATAACCTGACCTGGGTTAGTACCCCACGTAACCTGAGGAGCGATATCTGCCGCTTCAAGTTCAACCACAGTGTCAAAGGTAGCGTCTTCTTCGGTATAAAGTGTCTTCCAATAAGCGACTGCGTCTTCCCAGTCTTGTCCTTTAGGCGCGTATTCCCGACCTTCAAGGTAAGCAAAGGTTTTTTCGTCTGGCGCAACAAGGCCAGCTTTTGCGCCAGCTTCAATACTCATGTTGCACACCGTCATGCGCTCTTCCATGCTTAGACCGCGGATAGCTTCACCCGCGTACTCAATAATATGACCAGTAGCGCCAGCGTGACCAATTTTGCCGATAATGGCAAGAATGATGTCTTTTGCCGTAATACCCACAGGAAGCTTACCATTTACATTGATAAGCATGCTCTTAGCGCGGCTTTGTTTCAACGTTTGTGTGGCCAGTACGTGCTCTACCTGAGAGGTACCAATACCAAAGGCCAGTGCACCAAATGCACCGTGAGTCGCAGTGTGTGAGTCACCGCACACCACCGTCATACCCGGCTGAATTAGCCCTAGCTCAGGCCCCATAACGTGTACAATACCTTGCTTTTGGTGACCCACTGGGAATAGCTGAATACCGTGTTCTTCACAGTTTTTTGCCAAGGTCTGTAGCTGAAGTGCATTGGCTGGTCCACAGGCATCAATGGCCAGTGATCGAGTTGAGATACTGTGATCCATGGTGCCAACCGTGCGATCGGGACGACGGACTTTTCGGCCTTTTTCGTTAAGGCCAGCAAATGCCTGAGGCGACGTCACTTCGTGAATTAAGTGGCGGTCGATATAAATTAAACTGTCTTCACCGATTTGGTCAATAATGTGGGCTTGCCACACTTTGTCATATAAGGTCTTGGCCATGAGGTTATTTTACTCCTGCGCCATTAATTGTTTAACGATTTCATCGCCCACTTGTGACGTGCTTGCTGCTTGGCTGCGTTTATCTGCAGGTAATAACTCGCCTGTAAGTACACCTGCTTCTAGCGTTGCCACTACTGCCTTTTCAATTGCGTCGGCAGCATCATTCAAGTTCATGCTGAAACGCAGCATCATGGCGGCTGATAAAATTTGTGCGATAGGGTTAGCAATGCCTTGACCTGCAATATCAGGCGCTGAACCGCCCGCTGGCTCATAAAGGCCAAAGCCATCTTCGTTCATACTTGCCGATGGCAACAAGCCCATAGAGCCTGTCATCATAGCGCATTCGTCAGAAACGATATCGCCAAATAGGTTTGAACATAGCATTACATCGAACTGCGCCGGATTCTTCATTATTTGCATGGTGGCGTTGTCGATATAGATGTGGTCAAGCTCTACATCTGGATAGTCTTTTGCTACTTCTTCAGCAATTTCACGCCATAAACGGCTGGTTACCAGTACGTTTGCTTTGTCTACTGAAGTCACTTTGCCGCGACGCTTTTGTGCAGCTTCAAATGCAGCAATGGCAATACGACGAATCTCGCGTTTGCTGTAGCGCATGGTGTCATACGCGAACTCTTCTTCGCCTTCACCTTCTCGGCCCTTAGGTTGACCAAAGTAAATACCGCTGGTTAGCTCACGTACGACCAAAACGTCTACGCCAGATTTGGCAATGTCTTCTCGAAGAGGAGACAGGCTTTCAAGGCCAGGGTAGATACGAGCGGGGCGTAAGTTGCTGAACAGGTCAAAATGGCTGCGAAGGGTAAGTAATGCGGCACGCTCTGGACGTTGTTCTAACGGTAAGGTGTCCCATTTAGGGCCGCCGATACTGCCAAACAAGATGGCATCGGCTTGCTCACAGCCCAAAAGCGTTTTTGAAGGTAGGGCTTCACCTTCAGTATCAATGGCGTAGCCACCTACAGGGTATGCAGTACGGTTTAAGCTAACGTTAAACTTCTTTTCAACAGCAACTAAAACCTTATTGGCTTCCTGCATAACTTCTGGGCCGATACCGTCTCCGGCTAATACGGCAATTGAATACTGGCTCATTTATACTCCTGCAACGCGTTCTTGTTGATTTTTTTGCTGATCAATTTGATCGGCTAAATATGTGTTGTTTAATACAAAGATAAGGGCTTTAACGCCGGCTTCCACAATATCTGTAGCAAGGCCAATCCCATGGAAACGACGACCTTTATATGTGGCGATAACGCTCACTTGTGCCAAGGCATCGGCACCTTCACCTTTTGAATCTAGTTTAAAGTCGACAACTTCTAAATCTTCGTGACCTAGTATAGACATAATGGCCTTATAAGCCGCATCTACCGGGCCGTTTCCAATGCTAGACTGGGTAACCTCTTCAGTGCCCACTTTCATTTTAACGGTGGCGCTTGGAATAATTTCACGCCCTGAATTTGCTTGAAGATAAAGCAACTGGAAATGCGCTTGGTCGTGCTTTTGCTTATCGAAGAACAACAAAGCTTCAAGGTCATAATCGTATACTTGACCTTTCTTATCCGCTAGCTTCAAAAAGGCGTCATACACTGCTTCTAAGTCGTAGTCTTCTGCTTTGTAGCCTAGCTCTGTTAAGCGGTGCTTGATTACATGGCGGCCAGAGCGAGAGGTTAGGTTTAGGTTGTTCTTGTTAATGCCCACACTTTCAGGCGTCATAATTTCATAAGTATTTTGCGCTTTTAAGACACCATCTTGGTGAATACCTGATGAATGGCTAAACGCGTTAGCGCCGACAATGGCTTTGTTGGCCTGAACCGGCATGTTACAAAGCTGGCTGACTAACTTTGAGGTTCGAGAAATTTCGGTCGAATTGATATTAGTGTCAATGCCCAACATGCTCTTACGGGTTTGTAAGATCATGGCTACCTCTTCAAGCGACGCATTACCAGCACGTTCTCCAATACCGTTAATCGTACATTCTACCTGTCTTGCACCTTGCTCAACGGCTGCCAATGAATTCGCAACAGCTAAGCCTAAGTCGTTATGACAGTGAACAGAGATTGTGGCTTTGTCGATATTAGGCACTCGGTTGAATAACTGCTGGATGATACCGCCAAACTCTGTGGGTGTAGTGTAGCCCACTGTATCTGGGATATTAACGGTAGTTGCACCTGCATTAATTGCAGCTTCTACCATGCGGCATAGATAGTCGATGTGAGTACGACCAGCGTCTTCACAGGAAAACTCTACGTCATCTGTATACTGACGTGCATGTTTAACCGCTTTCACTGCCATTTCAACAATTTCATCTTGCGACTTACGAAGCTTAGCACCAACATGAATTTCAGACGTTGCGATGAAAGTGTGAATTCGGAATTGTTCGGCAACGCTTAGCGCTTGACCACAGGCATCAATATCGTTTGGCAAGGCACGAGATAATCCACAAACGACGGAGTTTTTAATCTCTTTCGCAATCATTTGTACTGAGCGGAAATCGCCTGGTGAAGACACGGGAAAACCCGCCTCAATAATATCTACGCCCAAGCGTTCGAGCGCCAGCGCGATCTGTAATTTCTCTTTGGCACTTAGGCTTGCAGGTAAGGCCTGCTCACCGTCTCGCAATGTGGTATCAAAGATCTTCACTTGATTTGTCATGACGCTCTCTCAGTTGAATAGTTAAAAAAAAACCCGTGCTAAGCACGGGTTTTTGTGAAATTAAATCGCTGGTCGCAATCTACCCGTGCAGTCTGGCTGCCATAAGGAGTAGAGATAGAAGAATGAAACGAGTACGCATTTGCTATTGTTTCTTTGCTGACCAAGTTGATAGCGACAATGTACCCATGTGATGGGAAGAGGTCAACCATTGTTTACGATAATGAGTATATTTTTCGTATATAAAAGCTATCTTTTAATTATTTAGGATGCCCATCCTAATGCCTGCTCATTAAGCTGAAGGTGCCTCACACTTTACGTTGTATCCGGTAAATTTTAATATTGCTTAAGCAAATCGTTAGGATGCATATACTAAAAAGATTAAAAAGATGATATTTGGATAAGTGAGATACCATGCAGTAAAAGTGAATAATTATTACTTGTTGCGTGTTGAAGTGAAACTTTTCCAATCGAGCCGAGTGGATAAGCGCATTTCTCGTAACGAAAGAGAACGCGGGCTAGTTTTTGATTTATAGTTCCACATATGACCGCAGCAAGCACTACTCATTATAGCTTTAGTAGGTTTTAACAACGTAAGTGTTGTGCTTGATAGTTGGGACGAAGAAAATACGCTTTTTGATATTTCATCAGTAGGTTGAGTGTTAATAGTATCTAGTGCCGAACATTTTTTAGTTAATTGGCCTTCGCCTATATCGAACCAACCATGCTTATTTAAATGAATCTTATCCCTGGACTCCCGAAACATATCAATAGAGTCAAGTTCAATCGTAAGCCCTTCAATGCTTTGAACAAGTACAGGAACAACTAAACCGTAATCCGTGTTCTTTTTAAACCATTGCACACATTTTTCATTATCTTGCGTTAAACCAGGGCACTTACCCGGTTGCTTACAAAACCAACTTCCATTGTGCGTATCGACTTTCAGCGGAGGGGACAATTGAAGTTGCGTAACCATATAGCGAGCTACGCTTCGAATATGATAGGGCAGACCGCCCATTCGACGTTTCAACATCGACGCGTTGTTTGTGTTCAAATGAGCAAGTGTCAATAATTCTCTCTCATAGAGCGCAGTACAAATTTCGGTGAACTGCGCATGGCTTCCCCCTAATTCACCCGATTCACTGAAAAAGCCTGTTTGAGATCGAGAAGAAGGTTTCTCTGATGTCATTACTTATCTGCACATGTGTTTGATTATTGTTTAACCGTATCAAGAAACGGCAATAAGCGCCACATAGCGATTTCAATAGGTATTGTCTCCAATGAGCTGAGCGAACGCCAAATTTAAGTTTCATCCTTTTTTTAAACAATGGATTGGCATACTACTTATTAACAACTAACCTGTATGACCAATTATATTGCAAAGCTTACCGCTTGTGTAAGTAATGTTAAAAACAACGAAAAATACATTTAAAATGCATAAGTCATTGTATTATAACGGTTGTTTGGTAGTTTTCATAATGTTTAATCTTATTAAACCATCCTTTATAAATATTGGTAATGCCAAAAATATAAACAAAATTGACCATTTTTTAACATTTTGTGTTGACCAATGTAAAAACTTGTCTTACTTTTGTGAGTGTCTTGTAAAGTAGGTGTAAGTCAAGTTTGCAGGGCAGGTAAGTTGCAAATCAATTAAGCGGTAAGGAATGAGTGATTAGACATTCCTCAATCCTTAAGAGGAAAACACACATGGCACACAAATTATCTAAAATTACACTTGCGGTACTTTCGGCTACGACACTAAGCCTTACCGCAGCTGCAAACGCACAAGAAACACAGCAAGAACAGAATGAAGATGTAGAAGTCATTGAGGTGTCGGGTATCCGTGCGTCACTCGCGAGCGCAATGAATGAAAAGCGTTTTAAAAATAATCTTGTAGAGGTTATCGAAGCAGAGGACATTGGTAAGTTACCGGACCAGAACTTAGCAGAAGTACTAGAGAACATTACCGGTATTCAGATTACGCGTGAAGCGGGTGTTGGTACAGGCGTACAAATTCGTGGTACCGATGCCAACCGTACAGAAATCAACGGTGTTTCAACAGTTGGTTCTGGTGCAGGTCGAAGCGGTATTGACTTTGAAGACGTTTCAGCAGCGATTATAGCAGGCCTAGAGGTTACCAAGTCACCTGATGCAAAAACCATTGAAGGTTCAGTAGGTGGTACAATTAACCTTAAAACTATTCGCCCCTTACAGCTGAATGAACAGCTAGCGGCGTTTCGCGTTCAGGGCGAAAACAGTAGCTTAACTACTGATAGCAACTTTCAGCCTCGTATCTCAGGTACGTTTGGTGATAACTGGGATACCGACCACGGCACCATTGGTATTGTAGTTAGTGGAAGCTACGCACAACAAGACGTAACGGCATTTCGGCCACGTGCAGATAGAGATAATATAGTGCGCTCTGACAGCGATTTTCCAAGTGCACAGTCTTTTAACTTTTTGCCTATTCAGTTCTTTGTACAAGACTACGATAACTTTGAGTACGAAACTAAAAACTTAGTGGGTACTATTGAGTGGGCACCGAATGAAAACACCAAGTTTTTCTTTGACGCCATCATCAATGACCAAGAACGTTTGCAAGAAAGTTCTCGCGTTCAAGCTTCTGGTGTAAGTAATCTACGCCAAATTTCGGTTCCAGATGAGTTTGAGACGATTGATTTTGGCTCTCTAGGCGGCACCGAACTAGGGTCAATAGAAGCAGCGCTACATGGCGTCATACCGGTCAACTTAGACCATGACGACGACGATCCAAATTTACGATTTTCAACTGATACTAATTCACGGGTAACAAAAAGTGAAATTTTCCGGTTAGGTGGTGAATGGCAGGGCGAAAAGTGGAGCGTGTTCGCGGAAGTTGCGTCAACAACATCCGATACTACAACCCCAAGCTTTAATACAACCCTTAACTTTATTAACCCGAATGCGCCGTTAGATGCTGGTGGCGGTAACGATAACTCGGTTCCTTTTGCTTATGATCTTACCGGTGGTGCATTGACGTTTGGTATTGCTGAGGGGGCAGAGTACGCTCCTACGGTTGAACAATTACTTGACCCGAACAATGTAGTGCTTCGTGATGTGAATATTGGTCGTGACACTACCGAGAACTTCGAAGATGCATTCCGCGTAGACTTCACCTATTTCGTAGACACCATGATAACGTCAGTTGATTTTGGTTACCGCTACAACAAATCTGGAAGTAAACGTGAAGATATTGGAACAAGCGTTCCATTGCGTACAATGGATGACAGCCCTCGAGGCAGCTTATTTAGTGACTTGTTGGTTGCTGGACCTGACAACTTTAACGAGGCAGACGGACGAGAGCTTTATGTTAGCGACTTCCTGTTAATCGACCCAGAACAAGTGTCGTCTGACCCTGATGCAGTGCTAGCCACGCTGCAAGCTGCATTAGAAGAACACGGCTCTTCGAAAACGTTAAATGCGCCTTCTACAAGATCTTCAGGCTTCTTTGACATCGAAGAAGAAACCCATGCACTGTATGCGCAAGCTAACTTTGAGTATGAAATGTTTCGCGGTAACTTCGGTGTACGTTACTTACAAACAGATGTAACGTCTGTGGGTAATTCAATAACCGTAGATGAAAATGGTAACGAGTTGATTTCTCGAGTGACTAACACGGGTGATTACGACTTCATTCTTCCTCGCTTTAATCTAGTGGCAGATGTGACTGATGACGTAGTATTGAGATTTGGTGCAGGCAAAGATATTCGTCGTCCTAACTTTAACTTCCTTTCAACGTCGGTAACTTTTAGCACAAGTCCTAATCCAAATGTGGCTATTGGCAATCCCAACCTAACGCCTGAAGAAGTCATCTCATATGACTTAGCGGCTGAATGGTATTTCGCCGAAGCCAGTGTTTTTAGCGTGGGTATTTTTCATAAAACTCGCAAAGACCTTTTCGTAGATCAGATTGTGACTCCTGTTGAGGATCCTATAACAGGTTACCGGGACCTTACTGACCCTTGTGAGGGCGGCGGTATTTTCAATCCAATTGCTGACATTAACGTGTTCGGTCCCGAAAACACTCATTGAAAGCACAACCCAATTTTTATGAGGCACTCGGTTTGCACTGTATCAGTTCACATGTTGCTAAACCATCAACATTTACTTATAGTGTCACTCAAAAATGGCAGCAAAACAAGGGCTTTCATGATCTGAAATTAACTTACTGATATGGATAATTTAAATTAAATGTTACAGTTGCAGTTTTAAACTGTGAAACAGAGGTGTATAATAGTCTGCTCATGAGATTAAATAAAATTGTCTTTTTGTTTCAATATGCATGCACTGTACATTTTGGCCTACAGTTTAAACAAGACAAGGAGCATTTACATAGTCACGTTTACTCAAGTAGCTCAAAAATCTTACTCCAGAGATCTGTTTTAATTTTAAGATGAATTATATTTTTACAGCAGGTGCAAATGAAAAGTATCAGTTCTTAAATTCCTATTTGACAACTGTAAATTTTTAAACGTTAATAAGGGAACAGGGGTTTACCCCACTTGGTAAGCCAGGGCATCATAAATAAAAAAGAAAAATATCTAACTAGATACATACAAAATTAAAATGAATACCAACACTACCTACTGTTAAACTGTTTCTCCCAAATATCATTGCCTTATTAATAAGCAATGTTCTTCTTCTTTATTCTTTCACTCACTCATGAATTTGCCGATCTTCATCAGTTCATGCATTCCCTCAGATGTCGTCTGTGTCTCTTCACTGCCAAATCATTTGTAAATACTTCATCGTGGTGCAAGGCCTGAAACATGCACAAATGTGTTCATATTACATACACAACATTACACACAATTGATGACCAATTAACTAAGACACCACCATCATAATTTGCAAAGCCGCTCAGGGCAAATCACATTTTATTCTAGTAAATAATGACAGTCGAAATACTTTGCCAGTGTTACCTGAAGTTGTCGGGTAAAAAATCACTAACTGTAGATCACTGTAAATTTTGAACATTATTTATGTCAAACTTTCAGGATCCTTAATTTACTGTAAAAAGGTTTGGCAACAGACAGCTAAACGTATGTTGTAAGCACCTGTGC
>JAXHTT010000250.1:0-3030 GCA_034190055.1 Pseudomonadota bacterium
GCGACTCACCGTTACAACGAACAGATGCACTGAACTCTTCAGCGTTAAAACCATTTGCGCGGATAAGGCGCAGAGCCGGGCCAAAACCTTCTTTAGCCGCAGTTAAACACGCTTGTGTTTCGATGTTGTCATTAATTGGTTTTAGTACTACATCTTTTGCGAAAGATTGAGTTGCAGCAACAGTTAATGTTAAAGCAATAGCGAAAGTAGACAGTTTCATTTTTTGAATTCCTATTTTGTAACTAAATTAGATATCACCTAAGTGATGTGTACATTATGAACAAAACTTTCAAAAAATAAAGCATTTTTCGTAATTTAATTACAGAAAATGAGATTTAAACATACATACCACGACAAAAATGAAAGTAATTTACATAAAATAACAACATTTATATAAAAATTTACATATAAGTCTTTTTAGTTACAGGTTGCCCATTACGGGCGCATAAAAAAGCGCGCATGAAATTACTTTCAGCGCGCTTAATTCAAAAAATTATACTCGGTAATAGCCGTTGCCAGCGTAACCTTAAAATTTTGCCCTACAAAATGAGATCGTGCATCCAATTAAGTGATGGCAACTGCTGTTCTGGTTGATAAAAGAGACGATTGAGCCTACCCAATAAATTAACTGAACGACTGGGATCATGGGCTTTCACCCTGTGCTCACTTTCGGTAAGCATGAACTCCCAAGGCTGAAGATTCAGGTCGTCTACTTCTTCTTGCTTGACGCCAAGTGACTTCAGTGTTGATAAAATGCGTTCAGTCTTACTTTCGATAATAGGGATTATCTCATTGCCATAGAGGTCATCGAGCGGTTTATTGATAGCCTCCAAAGTGTGATTTATCGCTGCCCATACCTGATCGTGATCGAACGCCCAGCCCCGCGGCGCATAGTAGCCTTCTATTTCCCATTCAAACTCGGCATTACTCACCGCAATAGAGCTTTCTGCTTCTGGAGAATAGGCTAAATCTGGCTTAGCGCCGATATTGTATGCATCAACACTCATGGCAATACAAATAATCAAATCACCGCAGTGTTGCTTATTGGTGTAAAGCGCTTCAAACGCAGCACGCTTGACGCCCATCCAACCATGTACTTTTGATGGCTGCTCCACGAAGTGTCTTACATCATCCGGTAAGTCTTCCCCATAGGCATCAATGAGCAATGGAAGCGGGTTCTGATCTGGGGCCTCATCGGGCATCCACACTTCGTATTCTTGTCGGTTATCAGCTTTCCCGCGACTTTTTATTCCATATGACAAATTCACGGGGCGGCAAATACTTCTATCTTCATCTACTTTATGAAAATACTCAGAGCGCATGCGTTTTATAAATGGTGCATCTAACCCCGCTAACGCTGCTGTTGGATAGCGATAGCCTATTTCACTATGTTCAACCATGTGTAGCGTTGGAATCGCTTGCGTTAGCTTATTTTTAAGCCCTGCCAGTGCGTTCACTTTTGGAAGAACAATACTTCTTTCTGGCTCTATAGTAAGTCTGCTTCCATCTTCGGTGACGAATTTGGGTGTTTTGTGAAATTCATAATCTGAGAATCCTAATACACTCACCGCGGCGTTTCTATATTGAGAAAGCTCACTAAAAAGCGCAGTGTGATTGCGAATATGCTTAAATAACGGTCTTGATTCGGTCATATTTACTTCCATTTCGGCTACTTCCGTTCTAATACCAGTGTCTATTGACCTAACTTTTTTGGTTTAAAAAGCGATGCCATATTTTTGCGCCCACATCATCGTACTCTTTTACAAGGTTACGGTAGCGCTCGCGCATCGCCACATCGATGAATGGTGAAGGCAATAAAGGATCGAATACCAAGTGGTATAACGCACTGTCTCCTACCACATAAGATTCTTTGGTGGCTTCTTCAAGGGGCAAAGTAGGCAATCGGGCAAGAGATTCCTCTATTTCAACGCATCCGTCTTTATAAAGCGCCTCTAGGTTTAGGTGGCTCCATAGTTTCATAGCCTTGGCTTGCGTTTGATTGTCAAAATCGCTGGCACTAAACACAAGTGCTTTGTTCGATAGACCAAGAGTGTGAAGTTTGCCTCGCACCTCACCTATTCCACCTGCAAAATTGTTTGGCCTTATATACATATCACTTGCAAGTTTCCTCATACCCACAAGTTTAAGTGCACGCTCAGCAGCCCTCAGCTGCTTTTTATCACTCTTAGGAAGAAAACTTGTTTGAGCGACAACCCAATCATTTTGCCAAGGTACAAGCCCATTCTCATCTTCTCGCCACTGATGTATTTCTTTAGCAAAGCAAATGCCTTTATCGCCTAGTTTGTAATAACCCCTCTCAACCAAAGTGATGAGCTTTGCAGACTGCAAGCGGGTTAGCGTTACGCGAATATTATTTTCAGAAATACCAAACAATGCACCTACTCGAACAGCTGCGCTGGCATTCATCTGAATATTGTCTCTTGAGCCTAATAACTTAAGCAGTAGCTTTCTTGCTACGGGCTTTTTCTCTTCTATTTGCTGCAAATTCTACTTACTTCTTCGTTTCAGATAGGGCCTAAGCACTTAATCAAACCTCAACTACATTGGTAGCTTATACCGCCTAACTACATGGGTGCACACTCCCATAATTATATAAACAAGCGTCATTCACAAACATTACATAATTTATTAATTTAACTATTTTTATGTAATATTTAAACGCAATGATTTAGTGTAGAGGTATGGGATAAAGATACGCCTTACATATTTACTGAGTGGAAATGCCATGACTTCATCTAATCGATTTGTTACGCACCTTGTAGAAAACCAACCCACCATTCCCGCCCCCTACAATTTGTGGCGTGATGATGCGTTGCTACGTGTGTTTGTAAACCAGCATTTGCCGCCATTCCACCAGCATGACGAAGGTTTGTTAGACAACTATGGTCAACTTACATTGTTTTCAGGGCGTCTGCGCTCTTCTTTTTCGACGGGCCCTCTAAGCAAAGGATCGTTTTTTTGGCAAAAACTCATGTGGCACGGACATATCGAGAAGTCAGTCAGTTAGAC
>JAXHTT010000251.1:0-3022 GCA_034190055.1 Pseudomonadota bacterium
GTCTTGATGACGAATTTGTTTCTCATTGCCAAATACTGTTGTTCAGTTAGGCCATTTTGTGTTGCAACTTGCGTTTCTTCTTTAGTGATAAGATCCATAATATTTCCTCTGATTTAAACTTAACTACTTAATTTGAAAGGTTTAGCTAATCTATCTCGGCGCGAACCTCCTAATGTCCATTGGGCTGCTTGCGAACGTTTTCCAACTTGCGTTCAATCGTGTCGAGCAGCTTTGTTTGTGTTTGGAAAACCATCATTAAGAAGTTACTTACCTGGTGTAGTGAAGTTGTCTGCTCCTCAACACGGGCACAAAGTTGTGCGTATGATTCCAGAACAGAACTCGCATCTCGGAGTTCTGAAAACTCATCTTCAAGTGCTGCTAGAACTGGCCTAACTTGCATACTTTTAACGTCTTCTAATTTCATGATTAACACTCCCGAATAATGTCTGGTGTAACGAGCGGTTCGCCTATTTGTTGTGCAAGGTTCATTGCCCGTGATGACAAATTATTGATAATTTGCGGATATAACATGCTGAAACCGTTACTCTTTCGGCCTAGCTTCTGATGGATGACTTCATAACAGTCTGAGTTGAATACGTTGGTTAGCTGTCCTCCTGCTCGGGTGAACTTGTGTGAAAGGTAGTCTTCGAGATCGTGTTCCAGTGTTGGCACCTGCTCAATCATGCATCGGCGTGTAAACTCCCGTAACTGGTAGTTTTTTCGCTCATTTAACTTGGCCGCCAGCTCGGTTTGCCCAATGAGAATGATCCCCAAAAGCTTTGAAAAGCCATCTTCAAGTTCCCAGAATCGCTTTAGAAATTTGAGAACGGGTATCGTTAAATCATGTGCTTCTTCGATGATTAAAACGTGACGTTGTCCACCTTTTGCAGCCGACAAGAGCAAGTCTTCAACCTGACGAGCTTTGGCTTCCATTGAGCGTTTAGGCTTAGCGTCGCTAAGATCATCAATAATCGCATCGCATAACCCTGCGCAAGTCGCGACAGATTTATCTATAATTCGGGGCTGGATGACTGACACGTCACCGTCTAGCAGTAAGTCTTCTAGCAGTTGCTTTCGCAGAATACTCTTACCAGCACCGGAATCACCAACAAGCGCGAGGATACCTTGATTCCTAGCCGCATCGCGCATTGCAGCTAAGAGGTAGCGGCTATCATCACCCAGGTAAACATCTTTCGCTTCACGAACGTCGTTTAAGAATGGGTTTCTAAATAATTTAAAATGTTTTAGACTCGCTTGTGTTAGCATTTCGGTCTCCAAATAAGGTTCTGCTTCTGGGTTAGGTTTGGAGACTGCCTGGTCGGATTGGGTTTCCGACCAGGCACCCTCACTTTCGATGTCATGCTTTTTCAAGAAATTTTCTACCTCATCAATAAACTGCATTCGTCTTCTAACTGGTATCCGAGCATGATTTAATGCATTGGAAACAACTGGTTGATTGAAACTACAGTGAAATGCCAAATCACTTGCGGTATACCCTGATTCATACAGACGCTGTTTGAGTAAAAGCATTTGCGCCTCCGTTGTTGGCTAAGAATTCTTCAATATTTTTACGCGTCACCCCCTCAGGAAAGGCTTGTTTTAATGCTTGTTTAATCGGTGTTAGTGAATTGCCTTTTAAACCCGTTTCTTCAGATAGAATTTTCCAGGCTTTGATTTCTGACAAATACTCCTGAGGCTCCCGAACGCCCTCGACTTGAAGCGGTGTACCGCTTCTTTTCATGAAGCTTGGCAGTTTGCGTTGATGCACATCTGCCATCGGGTCAACGGCTCCACCAAACGCCACAGAATCAGCAGTATTTTTGCGTTTTTGCTTTATAGCTAACGGATCGGATGTACCCCATGCGGCGTGATCCATTTCTTTTTTGTTTTTCTGTGGAGTTGTCAGCGCCATCGCTTTATGTTCAGCACCATAAACAGGGGCATGGATATCAAAGCCCGCCTCATCGCGCTTAACAGGCTCAACGAGGTAGGTTATTAATTCCCCATGAGAATCAACGATTTCAACGTCTATAGCCGGACAACGGTAGAGGTTTGCGCTGACCAACACTTTTTGCCCTGCGGCAACACCTAGATGGTCAAGCTTGTAGCTCAATGAGCCGTACTTTTTGGCAGGAACAAAGGTGATGCTTAAGTCATTGGATTTAACTGTTCTCTCAACGCGGTCTGATTGAACAAAATTCTTCATAACCTCAATATCAGGCGCTATTCTGAGCTGTTCTTTGCGAATAGTTTGATACAACCCATAACGCGTTTTGCCATGCCTTGAATGAATAGCCTGGCTTTGGAAACTAACTGACCAGGCAGTTGCCATACCATTCAATTCTTCTATCGTCGTAATGCGTGTGAATGCGAGTCGAGACTCGAATTTCTTCTCGATAACATTATGCATACTTTCCACTTGCCCCTTAGCCCAGGGCTTTCCAGGCGTATGTGCAATATGTTCAACCTGTAACTTGTCTAGCAGGCGCTTTGTCATTGCAGCCATGTTCGCGGAGCCAGCATCCCAAATGAGAATGTAAGGCACACCATGCACCAATTCATTGTCAGAACGCTTGGAGAACGCATCAATTAAGAACTGTGTAATGGCTTCAACACTTTCCCCAGGAGACATCACGTATCCAAGATGAAAAGCGCCGGAGTAATGGTCAGTCACGAGATATCGCAGTACACGCTCATTCTTGATTTTCTCAAGGTTTGCGGGCTTGTTTTTGTAAAACTCGGATTCTTCCATAACCCGCAAGCCATCATGACCGCGCAGGTAGTACAGAACGCAGACAGACACGTCAAACTGCCATACATGATTGGGATGTAAGCTACGCATGGAACGCGTCACCGCGCCTTGTCCTAATTGCTTGGGGTGGCAACCGAACTCTTCCATCTTGCGAAGCATCGTAGTCTTAGAGCAGCGGCCATCTAACAGTTTATTAGCAAAAGCAATCTCAATAGCCTCTTCTACAGACATGAGCGACTTGCCAGTGTTGCGCTGTGACTGCAAAATCAG
>JAXHTT010000252.1:0-2973 GCA_034190055.1 Pseudomonadota bacterium
GGAAAAAGAACGATGAGGGTTGATAAAAAAACAACCAGTTTTTTGAACTTTTGGTTCATAGCTTGTCTTAACTAATGTTCTAGTAAAATGTGTGTTTCCCTGGAACCCTTTAATGCCTGACCTATGTCAGGCATTTTTTTTTGCTGGGGCTTCAGCGAAATAATCACGTATGAATGTGTCGAAGTCTTTCACATCACCTGCTTCCACTTCTTTTTGAGCAGCAAACGAGACTTCAGCTTGGGCAGCGAATCCTGCTGCGTCGGTATCCGTATATTCAAAAGACTTCATCTCAGCTTGATAAGCCTGAGCAAGTTCTAACCCTAGCACACCATTGTCTTTGTCGTCTTTTAAAAGCATAGAAAGCAGTTTACCTGACGGCGTTAACTCGGGGTCTTGTACTTTGGCAAACTCAGTTTTTACTGCTTCACCGTAGCGAGAAGTATCGTTGGCCATATCAAGTAATTCAGCAGCCTGCTCGAAAGACTCAAACAGAGAAGTACACCACTGGGGTAATGTGATATCTTCACCACCATTTTGTAGCACTAGATCTGGGTTTCTCCCTTCTAGTACTACTCGATTCATGTTCTCTTTCGCTTCGTTAAGTTGGGTTTCATCAAGCTCAGCACTTGGCAATAGTAGACACGCAACCAAAAATACATCTAAGAAATCAAACTGGGTCTGTGAAATACCCACTGCGGAAAACGGATTAACGTCTAGCGCACGTACTTCAATGTAATTGATACCGCGGCGAACCAAAGCGTCTGTTGGCTTTTCCATTGACCTAGTCGGCTGCTTGGGTCGTATAGGCGAGTACAGCTCATTTTCTATCTGAATAATATTACGGCTAAGCTGCTGATAATTGCCCTCATCCCCAGCAGCAAACTGGCTGAAGCGCGTAGACGGCGTATTCATGGCATCCCGCAACAGCTTGACGTAGTTGTCGAGCTGGTTGTAACAGATTTTAAGGGACGATTGCTCGGCACTGGTATAGCCTAAGTCACTCATTCGAAGGCACGTGGCATAAGGCATGTAAACCGTACCTTTACCCACTTTCTCGAACGGCAAAGCGTGCTTTTTACCTTTTAAGAATGAACCACAAAGTGCAGGAGATGCGCCATAAAGATAAGGTATTAGCCAACAAAGGCGACGATAGTTGCGAATTAACCCAAAATAATCTGCTGAAACCTGGTCTTGCGAATATTCTTTTCCGTTCAGTTCAGCCCATAGTTTCCAAAAGCTATCAGGTAGAGAAAAGTTAAAATGAACGCCAGCAATAGCCTGCATCATACTGCCATAACGGTTTTTAAGCCCTATGCGGTACACACGCTTCATTTTTCCTACATTTGACTCACCAAAGTAAGCGATAGGAATGTCGGCTTCATCTTCTATGAAACACGGCATGCTTAGTGGCCATATCTGCTCGTCACCAATGTTATCGATAACGAATTTATGGATATCTTTTAACTGATTGATGGTTTTGGCTGCGCTATTCTCTGGCGGTGTAATGAACTCAAGCAGTGATTCAGAAAAGTCTGTAGTTATTGAATCGTGAGTCAGTGCAGAACCCAGAGGTTTAGGATGAGGCGTTTGCGCCAACGTACCGTTCGGGTTTATACGAAGGGCCTCGCGCTCTACTCCGCGCTTTATGTCTTTAAGCGCAGCTAGGAACTCGGGTGACTTAAGCGCAGCGATGCGCGCTTCAAAACGGGATGAGTCTACAGTCAAAATGGTGGTCCGTTATGTCAATATTGCCCCCTGTTATGGGGGGCGATAGTGTTAATTCAACAAAAATCAATCTATCAGTTTAACGTTTCTCGGGTATTACTCTCTACTGATAACTCGATAATTGGCATTGATAGCGCGTTTAATTGAGGCAAAACTTTAGTTTTATCGCCTACTACAATAATTTGCATCTTATCGAGATTCAAATATTGCTTTGCTAACGCATCCACCGTTTCCTTGTCAATATTGTTGATAATAGCGAGCTGCTCTTCACGGTAGCCTTTTTCCAAATCGTAGCTCAGCAGCTGTCTTAGGAAGCGTGCTTTGCTAGCAGGCGTTTCAAATTCTAACGCATCGCTTAATGTAAATGCGTTGCGCATGAAGGCTATTTCTTCCTCAGTCACGCCCTCAGTGCGGTAGCGGTCAATTTCTTTTAAAATTTCAGAAATGCCTTCACCTGTATTGGCAGCGGTTAGGTCGGTACTAGCTTCAAACCATCCAAGTGTTTTACCACCCACAAAACCGCTATTTGCTCCATAGGTGAAACCCTTATCTTCTCGCAAGTTAAGATTTATACGGCTGTTAAATGCCCCACCTAACGGAAAGTTCATAAGACGGGACTTAAAGTGATCGCCTGTTGCATCAAAAGGTAGGCTTCGATCAACTAGGTATACCACTGACTGTACCGCCTCTGGACTGTCTACCAGGAATATCTGATTTTTTTCATACTTGGGAAAGTCACTGTAATCAGCGAACTCATAGGTTGTACCTTTCCACTGACCGATAAAATCTAAAGTATTTACCATAGTCTCTTTCGGCAAATTACCGACAACAACAATACTCGCTTTATCAGGTGAGTAATAATTGGTGTAAAACGCTTTAACGTCTTCTAACGTGATGTTTTGTACTGATTCTAATGTACCTTCGTCAGGCAGGCTCACGCGATTTTCTTCCCCAAACAAGATAAGATCTCGTGCACGACGTGCTAGGCTCGATGGTGTTTTCGCTTGCTGCTGTAGCCCCTGTACAACACGCTCTTTCATGCGGTTGAAGTCTTCTTGCGTAAACGCTGGGTTGAACAACTTTTCTTTTAACAGTGCTAAGGTTTCATCTAAATGCTTAGTTAATGTTGATACATAGACTTGAGAGTACCTACCAGCAGTGCTGAACCGGATAGCACTCCCCAACTTAGCAAGCTCGTTAGCCAACTCTTCGTTACTGTAATTTTTTGTAGTTTCATTCATAAGCAAA
>JAXHTT010000253.1:0-2918 GCA_034190055.1 Pseudomonadota bacterium
AAGATGCTGGAGACCCAAGCACAAAGCGCACAAAAAAGCCTTGCTAGCTACCAGCAGTTTAATCGTGAGGGTATTCAACACTATCAGCAGCAAGACTACGAGCGCGCCAAAGCTTCATTTGCTCTCGCTCAAGGTTTTGCCCCGGTGAATACAGGCGTAGCACTAAACTTGCTTCAGTGTCTTCTTCAGATAGCCATACAAGAGGATAAGGCCGAAGTGAAGTTAGTAAACGAGTGTAAACGACTGTTTAAGCTTATCGATGATATGCCTCTAAAAGCAGCCTATAAAGAAAAATACGACAACATTAGAGATGAACTATCTAGATTTATAGGATTTTAGCTTTAGCTTATTTTAATCAGTTAACAGCGAGATAGTCTTCGCCGTCACTCACCGGCGTCAATCCTGAATTAGGCCATTCCCGCCAACATTAAATCTTCACCTTCATTTACCAAGCGCAATTGTACTGTATATACATACATGCTATAACACTTTCACTCTCAGCCTAGATTACAAAACACGTTTAGTCGTGTTTCTAAAAGAATTACTAGGCTGTTTGACTGTAATTACTTATAGGAAAGTTAAATCTGCGATGCACGACAGACTGATACAAAAACTAGAAATTCTCTCCGATGCGGCTAAGTACGACGCATCTTGCGCGAGTGGTTCGGCAGGTAAACGACAAGCAGGGAAATCTGAGAAGACTGCTATAGGTTCACTAACCGGCGGTTCGGGTATATGCCATAGTTTTACACCCGATGGAAGGTGTGTTTCGCTGCTTAAGATCCTTATGACAAACTACTGTATCTATGATTGTCATTATTGCATTAATAGGGTTTCAAGCAATGTTCAGCGGGCGCGCTTTACGGTTAAAGAAACGGTAGATTTAACCCTAAATTTCTATAAACGCAATTACATTGAGGGATTGTTTTTAAGCTCGGGGATTGTGGGTTCACCCGATATCACCATGGAAAGCATGGTTCGTATTGCGAAATCATTACGTCTTGACCATGGGTTTAAGGGATATATTCACCTTAAAACTATCCCGAATGCGTCTCCGGAATTACAAGCTGAGGCCGGTCTTTATGCAGACAGGCTTAGTATTAATGTGGAAATGCCTACACAGTCATCGCTAAACAAGTACGCACCAGAAAAAGATCTTGGCGATATTCACGGTTCAATGAATACGCTAAAAGAAAAAATTACAGAACATAAAGTAGACAAGACATTTTCAGGCAAGCGCCCTCCCCGTTTTGCACCTGGGGGGCAGTCTACGCAAATGATTATAGGTGCTGACGGGTCAAATGATAAAACCATCTTAGGAACAAGCGTTAAGCTTTATAGCGATCAAAAACTTCGTCGTGTTTATTACTCGGCATTTTCCCCTATTCCTGATGCGTCGGAAGTTTTACCGCTGAAACCTGCACCATTAATACGAGAGCACCGACTGTATCAGGCAGACTGGCTCTTACGCTTTTATGGTTTCGGCTTAGATGAAATTTTGCAAGATGACATGTTAGATATGGACTACGACCCCAAGCTTGCATGGGCCTTACGTAACCGTCATCTATTTCCCATTGATTTGAACAAAGCTGACAAACAGATGCTGCTACGCGTTCCTGGTCTTGGCGCCCGAACGGTACAGAAGATTTTGTCTATAAGGCGTAATACCAAGCTTAACTGGCTCGACCTTACTAAAATGCGTCTTCCCCTTAAAAAGTTAAAGCCTTTTATTAGCGTGGGGGATTACTTTCCTGATATCCATTTACTCGACAGTACTAATTTCGAGCTTCAGTTTAAACAGCCTAAGCAGTTTGAGTTGTTTAGTGCTTGAGTGTGCAGTTAACGCAGTTGAGTTTAGCCGTAGTCTAAGAGGTAGTTTTATATGAAGACCATTACCATTACTTCAATACCTGGCTTTGATGAATGGCGGGAAGCCTCACGAGAGTGCATTGCCAAGCGTATTTCCCCTGAACATATTATTTGGCAGAGCGCTCATTCTGTACAAAACGATCTCTTCGGCAGTGGCGATGATCAATGCAAAAACAAAAGGCCGCAAAGTAACCTTAATATTCCTAAATCTACACTGATACTTTTAAAGTACGCCCTGTGCCATAACGATGATAATCGATTTGCACTTTGTTACCGGGTGTTGTGGCGTGTCGTTTATGAAAATAAGCAACTTATTCAAATGAAAACTGACGACGATGTTATGCAGCTTTTCGCTATGACGAAAGCGGTAAAACGTGATGCTTACAAAATGAGTGCCTTTCTGAGGTTCAGAGAAATAAACGTAGAGGGTCAAGAGCATTTTGTCGCCTGGTATGAACCTGAGCATTTCAGTCTAGAGATAAAACTCAACTTCTTCCAAACCCGTTTTAAGAATATGCGGTGGTCTATATTAACCCCCTACCGCGCAGCTCATTGGGATACCGAAACACTAGTTTTAGAAGATAATCCCGATTCAAGCGTAGTGCCTGACGATGACCGCATTGAGAAATATTGGCTGACCTATTACGCCAACATATTTAATCCTGCGCGTATCAAGACAAGTGCGATGTTAAATCAAATGCCGAAGAAGTATTGGAAAAATATGCCAGAGACATCCCTGATAGGCGATATGATAAAACAGTCGGACGCCCGTGCTAGAAAGATGATCAGCGATGGCAAAAAGCAATGAGCTAATCCAAATGACTTAATATAAACAGACCTAGCCCTTTATCTTTGGGCCAAGCTTTGGTCTAACCTTAATTGAGCTTTGGTCTAGCACTGGACTGACTTTGAGAAAGTCAATTTAGTTTCTAAAGTTCTCTACGGTATCAATCAGGTCGTCTATATTTTCGACAAGGGTCTCTCGCTGCTCGTCTGTTAGCGTGGTAAATAGTTCGGATATTAACGTAGCGCTAACGGTTATATTATGG
>JAXHTT010000254.1:0-2905 GCA_034190055.1 Pseudomonadota bacterium
TTTTTCTTTTAACAGCTCGACAAATTTATTTTTTTTGGATACTAACTTATCGATACGTTCGATTTCTTTGTCGATTTCCGCAGATATTACAGCTTGCTCGTTGTAAGGCGGTATCGCAACCTTAAAAACTTGGAAAAGTTCTGACGGAACCCTCTTTAAACCTCCTGTGCCGGTCATCTCTGAAATGGCTATTCTTCTGAATTGGTCTTCTTGCAACCGATAATAAAGGAAGCGGGTGTTGATGCTGCTTTTAGCTCTTATTACATTTATTTCTGTAGAGCCAAAGCCTATCCGATTAGTTAAATCGGCCGCGACCGCGATGTTTCTGTTTTCGAAACATGGTGTCACCTTCGCAATTAAAATGTCACCATCAGAAAAATAGCTATAGCCTTCATACACCTCATCGACTACTCGTATCTCATCCAAAACAATGGTGTCTGTTTTTAACTTCTCCATCGGCAAGAAAGAGCATAAGGCGTAACGTCTATTTGCAACGGCTGATTTCGTTGGATTTAAATCAAAGAGATATTTAAATCGCGTAACACTCCAATGTTTCGGAATTTCACCAAGCCAAGCAACATTAGATTCTTTAAAACGTGAATAGGTCGCATGGTACTTCATTCTGTTGCCAACTCAGCTAAAAGAGCAGCTATCTCGGCCTCAACTTCTTTCAACTCTGTGTCAATATCATGCAACTTACGTGGTTGCTGATATTCATAGAAGAATCGGTTGAAGTTGATTTCATAGCCGACGCGACCAAGCTTCTTGTCTTTATTGTCGATAAAGCTTTCATCAATGTATGCATCAGGCACATGAGGAAGCACTTCACGAGCAAAATACTCGTCAATGCTGTCCATGTAAGGAACGTTTTCATAATCAGTTAAGTCAGTATCGGCTATGAAATTACCTTTAGCATCCGTAACTGGTTCTGCGTCGGCATTCTTATGGCCAAACGCATCAACTAGCGCTGTAACGAATGCCTTTGGGGCTTTAAGTTTTAGCGCCTTTGCCTCTGGTGTTTTAGCTGTGTCTTTCGCAAAGCTATCTGCCCATTGGTACGGCAGCGTCTCGCCTGTAAACGGCTTTAGCGCGTTTAGCCAGAATGACTGGTGCTCAGAAGATAACTTGCCCCATGCTGCTTCGGCTTGCAGACGTTTCAATCCTGCATCATCCAATTGAAGCTTCATTCGCAAAGGGCGCAGCACTTTAATGCGCCGATAACCAAAGGTACGGTAATCCAGCATGCGAGATAGCTCATCATTTTCGCCCGCCGCATAGATTTCTAAAATTTGTCGCTGCTGGTCATCGCTTACGATTCGACGTTTGTTACCCTCGTTTTTAATGGGTGACCACAAGCTGGTTGCATTAATGAGCTGTACTTTCCCTTTGCGTTCATCCGCCTTTTTATTGGACAAGACCCATAAGTAGGTTGCTATGTTTGTACGGAAGAATATATCGGTTGGCAAAGCCACAATAGCTTCTACCAAATCTTTCTCTAAAAGCCACCGACGGATCTCTGATTCACCAGAGCCAGCGCCGCCATTAAATAGCGGGGAGCCGGATAGGACAATTGCCGCACGACCACCACCGTTATCTGGTAACTCTAACTTGCTAGCCAGATGCATAAGGAAAAGCATTGAGCCGTCACTAATTTTGGGAAGGCCGGGACCAAAACGGCCTAGCTCACCTTTTTCGTGCTCACTCTCAACTGCCTTTTTATCCTTTTCCCACTTCTTGCCAAACGGTGGGTTGGATAAGCAATAGTGAAATCGCTCACCAGCAAACTGATCGTTAGACAAGGTACTGCCTTGGCGAATGTTCTTGGATAAGTCACGACCGGGGTCGGACTCCAATCGACGAATTAGCATACCTGCTACACATACGGCATGCGTTTCAGGTTCTAGTTCTTGGCCATGAGGAACGAGCACAGGAGGGATTTTTCCACTGCTCCCATACTCACTCACATGGTTCATGGCATCGGTCAGGAATCCACCAGTGCCGCAGGTCGGATCGTAAAGCGTGCGAATTAGACCGGGACTGGCTTCAAAAAGGGCATCATCAGGATCAAGCAGGAGCGCTGTTGCTAAGTGAACAATGTCACGAGGTGTCATGAAATCCTCAGCGCCTTCGTTAACCTCTGCACCAAAGCGGCGGATCAAGTGTTCATAAATATTGCTCATCACTCGGTCTGGAACGGCGTCAGGGTGTAAGTCTATGCCCGCAAAGTTCTGGCAAATCTTATATAGCAATCCAGCCTTTTCCAGCCTGATTATCGTATTACCAAATTCAAATTCCTCAAAGATAGCTCGCGCATTATCAGAGAATAGCGCAATGTAATCTTCGAGATTACGCCGAGTCTTTGTACTACCTAATGAATCGAGTGAATATTCGGAGGTGTTGTAGAAGGGGTAGTTAGCTGTTGAACGAAGGATAGGGTCAAGCTCAACATCAGCCTCTTTGAATGAACGGTAAGCTTTTCGGACGGCTTCACGAGTCGGTTCAAGTGCGCACTCTAAACGACGCAATAACGTGAATGGCAAAATGATCTTGCCAAAATCCGTATGTTTAAAATCTCCCCACAGATCTTCTGCGTTCT
This sequence comes from Pseudomonadota bacterium, assembly GCA_034190055.1. Lineage (GTDB taxonomy): Bacteria > Pseudomonadota > Gammaproteobacteria > Enterobacterales > Alteromonadaceae > Alteromonas. The sequence goes on from JAXHTT010000254.1 coordinate 2,597, forward strand.
TCCAAATAAAATCAGCTTGCGAAGCTGCCGATCCTGTAAATTCCGTCATCTTGGCCTCCAACCACCTTTTGCACGAAACTGTACAATTTCAAGCAAGTGATTGTCAACCACCTTTTGCACAAAAGAGAGTTGATTCCAGTTTAATTACTCAGATAGAATCCAACCTTGTATTGCAAATAGCCGTACAAAGAAGTGAGCGAGTATAAGAAATATTAACGCTATGTACTACCCACTGTGTCAGCTGTATTTAAGGCCAGTTGCACGTGTGTCAAATGGGTACTTTTCAGGAATCAGTGAAGTAGTTGTCAT
>JAXHTT010000255.1:0-2891 GCA_034190055.1 Pseudomonadota bacterium
ATTCCTTAAGCGACACACGCTCTTTAATTCATCCCCGTACCGCGTTTTTGGTGCCTCAATACATTTGCGTAGAAACGCGGTAAGGTAACAGTATTAACAGGAACCTTTGATGTGTACCTACTTAGTTTGTGAGTATGTATATTGACATTAAAGGCAATAAGGAACGCATAATGTTTGCAGTTGATCACATTATTTTACTTAGCGCAGTGCTGGCCATTCTAGGCGTGCTGGCCAGTAAATTGTCTCCGCGCTTTGGTGTACCTGTTTTGGTGTTATTCCTTGGTGTAGGTATGCTGGCTGGTGAAGATGGGATTGGCCGAATCTTCTTTGACAATGCCGATGCCGCCCATGCTATAGGCACATTTGCTCTCATCCTTATTCTATTTGATGGCGGACTGCAAACATCTAAAAAGTCCATACTTCAAGCATGGAAGCCAGCGGCTTTGCTTGCCACCTTTGGCGTTGTGGGGACAGCGGTGCTTACCGGTGTGGCGGCCATGATTATCCTCGATTTACCGCTCTATAAAGGCTTATTGCTTGGCGCTATTGTGGGGTCAACCGATGCTGCTGCGGTATTTTCGGTTTTGCGCAATGCAGGTATACGCATTCCCGCTAAGATAAAGTCGACGCTGGAGCTTGAAAGTGCGTCGAACGATCCTATGGCCATATTTCTCACTATTGGCCTTATTACGCTTATTCAAGATAGCACGACTAAACCCTTGGACTTGCTCTCTTTATTTGCTAGCCAAATGGGCGTTGGCGCAGCAGTTGGCCTTGCAATAGGCGGTATTGCTGTGTGGCTTTTCAGGCGTGTAACTTTAATGGCCATAGGCTTGTACCCGGTATTTGTGATGTTATTTGGGGTATTGTCTTTTGGTTTAGCAGCAAACTTAAATGGCAGTGGCTTCCTCGCTACTTTCATTACGGGCGTTATCGTGGGTAACAGCCGCTTTGCGTATCAGCGTAATACCTTTGTGTTTCTCGACGGACTGGCCTGGTTGGGGCAAATTGCCATGTTCGTTATCCTCGGCTTGCTCGTTACACCTACCGAGCTTTTCGTAAACTGGAAGGAAGGCTTACTCATTGCCTTTGTACTTATTTTTATTGCCCGTCCGCTGGTGGTTATGCCTATTTTGTTGCTTTCAAAATTCTCGGTCAAAGCATCGCTACTTATATCATGGGTAGGATTACGCGGTTCAGTGCCAATTATCTTGGCCATATTTCCGCTAATATTCGGCATGCCTTACGCCGAACTTATTTTTAACGTAGTGTTCTTCATTGTACTTATTTCGGCCCTCTTGCAAGGTTCCACTTTACCGTTTGCGGCGCGTAAATTGGGCTTAGTGTTAGACGATGAAGTAAAGGAATCGAGTACGCTAGAAATTGTAAAAGTCGCCAAAAGTAAGCGCGAGCTTATAGAAATAGAAGTATCCAAGTTATCACCAGCGTTAAACAAAACCATCAGTGAATTATCGCTTCCTAATAATACGGTAGTGGCGATGATAGCCCGTGGTGAAGAAACCATAATACCCAAAGGAAGTACCGAAATAGAAATGGGCGATCAAATTTTCATTATCACCAAACTGCTCGATAAAAGCGCCGTTGAGCGCTGCTTTTACAGCGAGCAGGAATAGGGTGCTATTGTTGGGTACTTCATGTAGAATGCGCCGCGGAGTTGGCCAGGCAATCGCCGCTTTCGTAAGAAAGGGGAGGAAAGTCCGGGCTCCAAAGGGCAGGGTGCCAGATAACGTCTGGGCGGCGTGAGCCGACGACAAGTGCAGCAGAGAGAAGACCGCCTAAGCATGTTTACATGCCGGTAAGGGTGAAAGGGTGCGGTAAGAGCGCACCGCACCTCTGGTAACAGAGTGTGGCAAGGTAAACTCCACCCGGAGCAAGACCAAATAGGATCCCTTAACGTGTGGCCCGCATGGGGATCGGGTAGGTTGCTTGAATCAGTGAGTGATTGCTGATCTAGAGGAATGGTTGCCCACGACAGAACCCGGCTTACGGCCAACTCCACTCTAATTCGAAAATCTATGTTTATCAGTGCTTTGCTGGTAAGCATAGAATGCTCTAAGCCTCATTGTCGCAGAGGCGTCACACATCATGTCACTCTTATCAGTTCCACACACTATACAGCGTGGAAAGACTTATCATTTTAATTTACGCCACAAATTACCTAACTATTCGTAGGTCGCCTCGTACTAGTTGTCGAGTTGAAGCATTTGAACTAGAGAGTACGATTTTAGGTAATATAAAATCGCAGGGGAGTAGAGAGCATATGCAAAAAGAATCACTTGATTAAGGGAGACTGAGAGGCTTAGACAAAGATCTATCAAACTACGAGGTTTTTAGTTTTAGTTGTATCAGCGAAGCCTGCTTTTTCGTTTCTAACAATTTAGCGTTAAGTTCGGCATTCGAGCGAGGGAGATTTAAATATTCTTCAAGAGCAGCCAAATCGTCTAATTCTTTAGGGATATTAATCGTAAACAAAATAAGTTTATCTAGAATTCCTCTTAAGATTTCTAAGTAATCTGCACTTGTCTTCGACGTTACCCCTTTATGCACAAAATCATTCCTTGATTCTCTTAATACAAGCAATAAGCTCTTAACTAATTCGTGATCGTTCCAAATTGAAGATGCTTTTTTTACTGTATCAGAGTAATTGGAGTCAGTGACGGTGAAATGTTCCAATACGCTCCAGAGCATTGTAAACGAGAGTTTCGGGTTAGCAATATCCAAAGCTTCAACATACATTGTTAGTCCATGACCCACCCACTTCCCAATTTTAAGAGTCTTCACTTGGTTTACGATATGGAGACAATTTTTAGTAAATAAGTTCGCGTTGGGCAAATTAGTAATTTTTCTATTGCTCCTCGTGTATTCAGGTT
>JAXHTT010000256.1:0-2868 GCA_034190055.1 Pseudomonadota bacterium
CGCTCAAGAACGCGTCGTTGCCGGTTACGGTCTATAACGATATGAAAGCTGTACAGTATGGCAAACTTATTATGAACTTGAATAACGCGGTCAATGCACTGTCGGGTATACCGCTGAAATCACAGCTAGGGGATAGGCAATACAGGTTAGTTATGGCAAAGGTGTTGTCCGAGGCGTTAGCAGTATTAAAAGCAGAAGGAATTGCACCAGCAAGAACAGGTAAGGTCATTCCCAAACTGATGCCAAAAATTATGAAGCTACCTAATTTTTTATTCAATGTGGTGGCTTCATCTACGCTTAAAATAGATCCCGAAGCACGTTCTTCAATGTATGAAGATTTGGCGCTGGGGCGACGAACGGAGATTGATTATTTGAACGGCGAGATAGTCAGGCTCGGTGAAAAAAATCACATAGCTACGCCAGTGAATAAGCATATTGTTAACCTGATCAAACAACACGAAGTTGCTCAGAAAGGAAGTCCTCACTTACCGGCAAATGCTCTGTTGTTAGAGTGACAGGTCGAACTAACGGCGTATTTCAAAGTTAAGTATTACAGTTTTGTGACATTTTTATGTCGGGGCACTTGGACCTTATACTAAAGTATATATCCTGCGCGCAAATTTCCGTTATATTTAGTGTGCTTTGCTTTTTCAAAATCGTTTTTCTTCTTTTCTTCTGTTGTGTACTTTATGGGCGTCGCTTTTCCATACGACAGTTCTAGCGTCTGAGGTTGATGTCGAGCGTGAATCTAGCGCAACGTTCTCTCAATACAATGGCAACGGGACCTATTCACCCCAAGACAGTGAACAAGGCGAACGCTTTTTTGAAAAGACAGTAGTATTTAACTATTTTGTTAACGGCCACGAAAACAAAATAACCGCTGAGGTAAGCAGGGTATCTCTGGATCAGTTCGATACTGAAGTAGGGGACGAAACCGTCTACTCTCTGCAGTGGGACCTCAGTTTTTAACTACTCACGCCGGGCGAGCAAGAAACTCACCTAGTGTGTCAACAAGGCGAGCCTTGTCTACGGGCTTGCCCACATGGGCATCCATTCCTGCCGCGTGACAGTTGTCGATATCTTGCTGCATGGCGTTAGCCGTTAGAGCAATGATAGGGGTTTTTAACTTAAGTACATTTCTTATATGCCGTGTGGCGCTAAGCCCATCAACTTCAGGCATTTGAATATCCATAAGTACCAAATCATAAGTGCAAGTTTTCAATGCATCAATGGCCTTTTGTCCGTTTGATACATGTGTTAAATCTAAACGGAATTCTTCAAGAAGCGCTTTGATTACCTCAACATTAATGTCGTTGTCTTCTGCAAGGAGGACACGAGCGCCTTTTAGCGAAACGTGTTGCTGAGGTGTCTCAGACAGTGGAACCTCAATATCTGCTGCAACAGCAAATGTGACATCAAAAGAAAAAGTAGAGCCTCGTTCTAATTCGCTTTCAAGCGTTAGTGAAGAACCCATTAGCTTAAGAAGATTATTACTGATGTTAAGCCCTAGACCTGTGCCACCATACTTTCTCGCTATGGAGCTTTCAGCTTGCGTGAAAGGCGTAAACAGCTTTACTTGGTTTTCTTTCGAAATACCAATACCGTTGTCTTTTACCCAACAGTGCAGGGCACAATGACTATTGTTCGACTCTGCTACGGATAACCCAATTTCTATAATCCCTTTATCAGAAAACTTGATGGCATTGCTTATTAGGTTTGCCAATATTTGCTTAAATCTAAGCTCGTCAAACATCAAATCGTTATTAAGGTTTTTGTCGATATGAAGCTGGAGCACCAATCCTTTTCGTTCCGCTTGGTCTGAAAATATGTCGACTAATGTGCGCAGGCTCTCATTGATGTCGTGAGGCCTGATAGCCAACGTTAGCTTACCCGCTTCAATCTTCGAAAAGTCGAGTAGGTCGTTAATAAGTTGAAGCAGCATTTCAGACGCATTGACGATTTTCTTGGTGAGATCCTTTGCCTGCATATCTACCGCACGGTTCGATAATGTTTGTCCAAAACCAATAATGGCATTTAAGGGCGTGCGGATTTCGTGACTAATATTAGAAATAAACTCAGACTTTAACCGATTGTTTAATTCTGCTTTTTCTTTCGCCGTTAAGTAAAGCGCATTAGCCTGTCTTGATTTGCTCAATAAAATCAGAATGATAACAATTGTTACTAGTGTGAGTGTGATAAGTATGACGAGCAACGTGGAAAAAAGTGATTGGGTGCGCTGAGCCTCTGTTTTCAACAAAAGCGCTTCCTCGAATGCTTTATTCTCATTCTCAAGTTGATTTGCTCTGTCTTTCTCTTGAGTTATCTGATCAATCAGGTTGGCGCTTTTTATTAGCTCTAAGTCTTCATATTTCTTTGCATTCAAATAAGCTTCATGGAAAACCTCAAATTGTTTGAATGCCAACGCGTGATCACCTTTCGCAGCGGTAATGTAGGCTTCTGTTTTATCCAGTTGAGCGCGCCAAGTCGTTTGCTCAGCGTCGCGGTTTTCATCGTAGAGTTCACGTGCTTTATTAAGCGCGCTTGTCGCCTTATCTAGTTCTCCTAAACTAAGGTGAGCTTCCGCTTTTAAACGGTAAATTTCGCTATTGTAAAAAGAAGATGAGAGAGGATGAGCAAGAACGATATCAGACAGTGTCAGTGCTTTCTGGAGATTACCTGAACGATAATAGGTGGTGGCGATACCGTAAGTGGCAAGGAACTCAGAATAGTTGATATCAATTTGTGAATCGAATTCTATGGCGCGCTCAAAATAGTCGATGGCCTTGCTATAGTTTCCTAGATTTCTATACAGAATACCAATGGCGTAAAGGTTGTCGCTGACCAAAATTCGCTGGTTTTGATCTTTGG
>JAXHTT010000257.1:0-2830 GCA_034190055.1 Pseudomonadota bacterium
AAACGCTAAAATCATGAAGTGGACAAACCCCACCTTAGCTTAGTGTTTGTAATCCTAGGCATATACGTTTCGCGTATATCAAAGCACTATCTGAACTCAGCATACGCTTCCCAGCTTATAGCAGCGCGTGTTTAAATCGCATCACGTTCTCTTCACCTAAGGTAGATTCAGCATGGCTAAAGTGCTCAACAAAGCGATAGTCTCATCAAAGCGATTTGCTATTAATGTGGTTACCTACAAAGAGGGTCATAGCGTGTTAGAACATAATGACCCTATGGGCAGCGGGCGTTACTTTAAATTTAATGTGGTACTAAAAAAGCCGAAGCGCGGCGGTCAATTTTGCGCAGAGAAAGTTATCTTTAACCTCTTTAACCGCATTTACTTTTTCCGGCCAGATAAATACATGCATAGCGTTAGTAAAATAGAAAAAGGGGAGCGGAAACTGCTGTCTGTTGCATTGTATCTGTAAGTCGAAGTGTTTATCAGTTATTAACCACCCGTATAGCAAAGTTTCCACAAGGTTTTAAAAAGTTGACCATTTGGTCGATAAATTGGCATGTTTGCACGGTCAGGAAGGTTTTAATCCCCTGCTAATTCACTTATATTTGCGCCCGTAAAATTCTCCGCCTGCATTCAGCTTACCTGGCGGTAGAAGCTTCTCTTAACGCAGTTCGTGTAATTGGATTTTTAAAACGCATGTCTTCATCATCGGTGGCGGAAAAAGAGCAATCAAAAGGCATTAAAATGCTTTTGGTTGCGGTGTTGTGTTTAGGACTTAACTGGCCAGGCATGAAATTAGGGCTTGAGATTGTAGGGCCTGTATGGATGGTGTGCTTGCGCTTCTTGTTAAGCCTTCCCGTACTCGCGCTGTTTGTACTTATCACCAAAAAACGTTTACCGGTGCTCAATCGTAAAGATCGCTCGGTGGTATTTGTCGTTGCCTTTTTCCAGTTTATCCTATCAATGGGGCTTATTACTGTCTCTCTGCAGTTTATCCCTGCCGGCACGGCGAGTATTCTTATTTACACCACACCGCTTTGGATGCTGCTTATCGACACCTTATGGTATCGGCAACGTCCGCCTTCTAAGCGATTAATTCTAACCGGTATATCTACCATTGGCTGTGCAATGATTTTGTTTGCTTCGGGACAACCGGGCGCATGGCTACCGCTCTTTGGTATGTTGCTGGCATCTGCATTGTGGGCGGTCGCTATTCGAAGAGTGTCTTTTCATAAGTGGAAGGGAAGCGTCATTGAAGCTGTCTTCTGGCAGTTTACCATCGCAGGTTTCGCCATGCTTGTTATTGCACTGATAGTTGAACCAACACCTAATTTTGGGGCTTACGATATAAGCGATTGGTTACTATTGGCGTATATTGGGCCAGTGGCAACGGGTCTCGGTTTTGGCCTCATGGTAGCGGCGGGGCCTAAATTACCCCCAGATAAAATTGTTCTTATTAGTACACTCACGCCGATAGTGGGCTATGTAAGCTCTGTGATATTGCTTAAAGAAACGCTACTGCCTATGGTTATGGCCGGCGCAATATTGATGATAGCCGCGCTAATAGTAAATGGCCTCCCCCAAAGCACACTTAAAAAAATATTAGGTAAAGGCCACGCGAAATAAAGGTAAGTTAAAGGGTGAGTCGAGGCTGTATAAAATCTAAAAACGCAGAGATACGAGACGATACTGCACTATTTTTATAGTATACCGCTTGTACCGACTCTCTGCGGTTTGGACTGACGATATCGTCGCGAAATAGCGCTACCAGCGAGCCTGCACTGATATCTTTGTGTACCATAAAGTGAGAAAGTAACGCGATACCTTGACCTGCCAAGCACAGCTGGCGAATAGTTTCGCCGCTTGACGCACGAAGACTGTACTGCAAGTTAATATCTTGCTTGAGCGGCCATTTATTTAGACTTGGTGAGTCGCTAAAGCCAATCAGTTTGTGTTTGTTTAGCGTGCTAATTCCATCCTCACCTTCAGATATGGGATATTTTTCAAGATACTGTGGGCTTGCCACAATATGCAGCTTACTTTTTCCTAAACGTCTAGCGTGCAAATTAGAGTCGCTTAAATCACCAATACGTATTGCGATATCGGTTTTATGTTCCAACAGGTCGATAATGCTGTCGTGACTGGTGATATCGAGTGTTATGTCAGGAAATGCTTCTTGAAATTCACCCACTAACGGCGCTAGCTGGTGGAATACAAACGGGCTCGCAGCATCGACCCGAAGTTTTCCAGAAGGGGCGCGCTTTAATAGTCGTAATGCTTCTTCACCTTTTTCTAATATATTTAGCCCGTCTCTGGCATATTGCAGGAAAAGCTCACCTTCTTCTGTTAGTTCCAACCGCCTAGTAGTGCGATTCAATAGAGTTACATCTAAGCCATCTTCAAGACGGGTAACTGCTCTACTCACTTTTGCAACCTGCTGATTGAGTAGATTGGCAGCACTGGAAAAACTACCTGTATCCACAACGGTTAGGAACGCTTCTAAATCTTCAGTTTTTGATGAGACTGGCATCGCACACCTTATATTTTCAAATATCGCAAAAGTATTTTGTCATTAGTGCTGTTTTTTGCAAATAAATTTATCGTCAAACTGTACGCACTTTATTAATGGTTTTCAAAAAACGGTGTAGTTGTTCGTTCTTGAAGCCAATGGTGGCGTTAATAGTGATGCCATCTCGTTAATTACTTTTTGAGGATAATTGAAATGCCTATTGCATTATTTGCGTTAACGTTAAGTGCGTTTGCTATTGGCACAACAGAGTTCGTGATAGTGGGGCTTGTCCCCACCATTGCGACAGACCTTGGCGTTACA
>JAXHTT010000258.1:0-2804 GCA_034190055.1 Pseudomonadota bacterium
TTCAAAACTCTATCTCTACCATTAACAGCCTTATTCCAGGTTCGTTAATTTCAAATATCTCTATAAATAAAACTGCTGTTGCCTTTAAACACGCGAATACCTATCGACATGTTCAGTTATCATCAAGACAAGAAGCAAAGCGGTTCATAGCTCAACTCATTCAAGATAGTTAATTAAGTTCGCTAAACTTGCCAGCGCCTTCTTAGAGGGCAATTCTCTGTGCGGATTGGCATAATTCACGGTATTAAAGCTAAAAAATATAGGCATTGCGTTTTCTGTAGTGCAACTGCGTCGTATGCATAAAAACGCTGTAAATAAAGGCGTGCTGTTGCAAGAGAAGCATTGGCTAGTACGGGTGTGTACTAACCAATGTCATTATAGAAATAACCTGCGACTATTATTTGGCTTTTAAGTCGACCTCTGAATCTGCTAACAGATATATGCTTGCTGCATAAGCTGCAATGTTTTGAGCCAGTTCATCAGGGTTAATTTTGTCTAATGTGTCATCAGGCGTGTGATGAAGATCGAAATAATCTCGACCGTTCTGGTTCAACCGGATAGTCGGTACGCCTTTCGCTGCTAGCGGTATAATGTCGGGGCCACCACCGGCAACGTCTGAGCCACCGCGAATTATACCCAGAGGTGACAAGATCTTTGCGATTTCATCTACCAGTACTGTTGCTTCAGGGTTCACATTCGACACAAGTTGCCAAATTGTTTGTGCGCCAAAATCAGACTCAGTAGCAAGAACGTGGTTAGCAAGGTTCTTTTCATGCTGTTTTGCATAAGCAAACGCGCCTAATAAGCCCACTTCTTCAGCGCCAAACATAACTACACGAATGGTGCGCTTAGGGCGTTCAGGCAGTGATGCAATTAATGCGGCTGCGGCTGTGGTAATAGCAACGCCCGCACCGTCATCAACAGCGCCGGTGCCTAAGTCCCAGCTATCTAAGTGACCACCAATGAGCACAATCTCCTCAGGCTTTTCACTACCGACTAAATCTAGAATTACGTTGCCGCTGCTTACTTCGCCTTTCCACTTTGACTCAGAATGAAGCGATAACGACAGTGGCTTGCCTAAATTGTGTAGGCGTCGTAAATGATCAGCGTCGGGGTTCGAAATAGCAACAACCGGAATATCGGCCCACTCATCGCCGTCTGAGCTCATCATGCCAGAGTGAGGGAAGCGATGAGAGTCTGAGCCTACCGAACGTACAACTAGCGCTTCAGCGCCACCGCGCTGCGCATGTTGCCAACCAATACGGCGACGTTGATTCGCTTGACCATAGCCCGCACCCGTTTGGCTTTTTACCATGGCATCGCCATCGACAAACGCAATTTTGCCTTTAAGCGCGCCGTCTTTAACTGCGGTTAGTGCGTGAATATCTCTGAAATACACGATGTCAGCGTTTATCTCGCTATCTGAAGGAGCCGCTCCACCTAGCGCTGTGCCATAAAGCGGTTGGGCATAAGGCGCAGTAAGTGAAATATGTAAATGACCCCTGTCCCAGAAGGGCATGGTAAACTCTTCAATACTCACTTTATCAAATCCGAGGCGCTCTCCTACCTTAACGCCCCAGTCTCTGGCTCGCATTTCAGCTTCCGAACCGCCAAGGCGTGGGCCTATCTCTGTGGTTAGTGATTCTACGATGCTATAGCCTAAGTCACTTTTCAGCGCTTTTTGAATTAACGCTTCCGCATTTTTCTTTTGCTCGTCTGTTATGGGTGATGTATTGGCAAAAACGCCAAAGCTGCATGCACTTACTAATGCACCAAACGCTAGATTCCTAGCGATATTATTCAATCGGGACATGTGTTCTCCGTGGATTATTTTTATATTTTTGTTTATTTGCGTGAGCAAAAATATGACGTGCTTATCATAGCCAAATTGAGATGTGCTTTCGAGGTAAACCACAAGCCTAAGTCGTAAGTTAATCGCACAGCAGGTCTACTTGGTTGTGAAAAATAATGTTACCTTTTGAAAAGGAAAAAATAACAAGGAAAGTAAATATGAAAATACCTCTCTATACTTATTTCAAAAATAGAACATTAGCCTTCTCAAGTATTATCAACAATAAGACTTATTTCGGTTCACTGCTTTGTGCGTTTTTGCTTGTTGGTTGTGGCGGTAGCTCAAATGATAATGACAGTGTAGTAAGGCCAAATTCAGTACTAGGCGTATGGTTTGGGCAAACTTCAACAGTTGAAGATGGGCAAGAAAAGGTTGTTATTGCGGTCTCCTCTGAGGGTAAGACTATTGTATTTTCGCAGGCCTCGCGAGACACCCTTATTGCTCACGGCGACATAAGCGAAGATACCTTTACCTCAGACGATACCATGCTGTATCCAGGAGAAGGCATGACTAAGCATGGCACAATGCAGCTCACAGCGAATGGTGACAGTTTAGAAGGCTCAGCGACAGTATCGGGTCTTACACTTGATTTCTCTGCCAACAAGGTCAGCGGTACCGAGGATGTTTCACTTATCGATATTGCTGGCAATTATGCAAGTTCTTGGTCTGATGACGCGTACACTCGTTCGTTTGCTATCGATAACGAAGGGATGATCAGCGGTTCAGATACTAATGGTTGCGTATACTCAGGCTCTGTCGAGCAAATTAGCGGGATCATTTCACTTTTCGATATTACGATTAAAGCGGAGACCTGCTTTGAAGATTTCGAATATAAAGGGCTTCTCGCTTATGGTGTATTTCCCTTTGAATATCAAAACTCAATTATTGAGAGAAATGGTATTGTCATCGCTACAGAGGCTTCATCAAGAGCTTATGCTTTTCGCCAATTTAG
>JAXHTT010000259.1:0-2798 GCA_034190055.1 Pseudomonadota bacterium
AAAAGGTTTCACTTTGGCTAAGGCTAGAACTGCTTAGGACAGGAAGCGCAGCGAAGTGCTCGCTCGAAACAGGCACGTTAATCGTTTTTGCATAACTTTCGACTTGCTCGAACATGGCATGTGGACCACACACTAACCAGTGTGCATTGGCAAAATTACACAAATGCGCTTCTACGTCTCCGTCTTTTTGCTTAGTTAAAACATCATAGGTGAAGCTTTCACAGCGTTTACTGAAGGCAGATAGCTCGTTAAGTAATACGTGTTCATTGGGCTTGGCAAAATAAAGCAAATGCACCGCTTTTTGATTGACCTGCGCATTGTTAATAGCATCGTCAAGCATAGCAATGAAAGGGGTAATACCTGAGCCACCCGCAATCATAAGAAGAGGCTTTTGCGTTTCAGGCCATACAAACTCTCCCATGGGGGCTGAGATATTTACCCATTGATTAGGCACACAGGTATGTAGGTAAGGGGTTAACGCGCCTTGGGCTTTTACCTTAGTCACCAAGCGGATCTGCTTGTCTCTTTGGTGGGTATTAGCACCACTTGCTATAGTAAATACGCGGGTGGTGAGCCTGCCGTTAAGCTCTATGGTTAACGCGATATGCTGCCCCGCGGTATGCGTGGGCCACGAACTATCCGGCTCAAGTACCACCTCAAGCATATCCGTGCTTAAGTTTTTTACTGTTACAACTCTGGCTCTGAAATATCCATCGCGCCATGCGGGCTTAATTTGCTGCATCAGTACTTCCCAATAACCCTTCCAAGAGGCATGGTGGAATATACGATCAGTAAATTTATCTAGTAATAGTCTCAATGTAGAAATCACACCTATTTATCGTCGAAATATTTTCAATACAAATAAAGATAAAAATATTTAAGCGTACAAGTGTACGCTAGTTCAGCGCACAAGTGTAAGCTTAATTTTGTCTGCGTCAAGAGGGGAGGCTAGAAATTTGGAATAACATCGTCGAAATGCACCGGTACTTTTGTGAAAAATGCAAAAGTGCTTTGTTAAAAGTACGGGTTCTAACCCAGCTTTAGGTCCATATATTTAGCGTTATCTCAACGTGTAAATTTAAAGAGTAAAGTTTAAAGGACTGTATTATGAAACTATTTGAAAGCATATCGCTGGCTGGAAAAACGCTTAACAATCGAATTGTTATGCCTCCAATGACTCGCTCCCGCTCAACACAGCCGGGAGATGTGCCCAACGCATTAATGGCTGAATATTACGCTCAGCGCGCAAGTGCAGGGCTTATTGTGAGTGAAGGCACACAAATTTCTGCGCTAGGTAAGGGCTATGCGTGGACGCCGGGTATTTATACCAAGGCGCAAATTGCAGGCTGGAAATTAGTAACAGATAAAGTACATGAAGCGGGCGGTACGATGTTTGCGCAGCTTTGGCACGTGGGTCGTGTTTCTCATCCATCAAATACAGAAGGGCAGCAGCCAATTAGCGCATCGGCGATCCAAGCAAAAGAGGTAAAAGTATTTGTTGATGAAGGCGGCAACCCTGGCTTTGTAGAATCGGTTATGCCAAGGGAAATGAGCATTGACGATATAAAAGCGGTGGTTGAAGAATATCGCGTCGCTGCAAGAAACGCGGTTGATGCCGGCTTTGATGGTATTGAACTGCATTCTGCTAATGGTTATCTACTTAATCAATTTATTGACTCTCAGAGTAATGCGAGGACTGATGAATACGGCGGAAGTGTACAGAACCGTATTCGATTCTTGAAAGAAGTGGTGCAGGCTGTGTCTGAGGAAATTGGCGCTGATAAAGTCGGTGTACGTTTAGCGCCCCTAACAACATTAAACGGGACGGTCGACGACAATCCCGAAGAGACCTATCTTGCTATTGCTTCCATGCTTAATAGTTTCAAGATTGGCTATATGCATATTGCGGAAGCCGACTGGGATGATGCGCCGCAAATGCCATTATCATTTAAACAGGGAATTCGTGAAGCCTTTAGCAGCCTGCTCATTTATGCAGGAAAGTACGACACAGCGCGCGCCGAAAAAGCGTTATCTGAAGGGTGGGCAGATATGATTGGTTTTGGTCGACCTTTTGTGGCAAACCCTGATCTACCCTATCGATTAGAGAACAATTTACCGTTAAATACACATAATCCAGATACCTTGTTTGGTGGCGATGAAAAAGGCTATACGGATTATACGTTTGCTAAATAGCTGTAAACGTAACAAGGTGAATACTGCTGCGGATAAAGGGGGGCGCCTTCTTTATCCGCTTTGGAACCTACGTATATGCGCTGCAATTTGTGGTTGAAAACACGTAGGTGTATTTAGTTAATTTGAGTTCGGCAGATAGCAATGGGCCTGAAATATCACAACGTCCTTTAAATAGCACAACGCGCTTAGAAGTTGCGGTTTCGAAATAGCCAAGCGGCGATACCACTTCCAGCAATCAAAATTGAGGTGACCAACCATAATTTGGAAATAGGCGTACCATTGGGGCACTGCAGCGCCATGGTTGCGCCGGCTAAATTCTGACAGTCAAAAAGTTGGCCCAATGCCAATACTAAGAGACCAAGCAGTACTCCAATGACAGCATAAGACAAATTATTTAACGACATACTTTTCCTATTACTTTTCCATTTATCGCTTATAACGACTTTATGGTTTGCCCTGCACACTTGTGGGAAGCGAGAATGTGCTAAACCAGTGCATCAAATTTAGATGCCAAGAAGCGTTGGATGCTTCATAAGTTTAATCTTATGGGCTTTGAACGTATTACCAATGCCTACTGTAAGCCGTTTAACGGTAATATCATTCAA
>JAXHTT010000026.1:0-31745 GCA_034190055.1 Pseudomonadota bacterium
TGGATTCGAACCAGCGACCAATTGATTAAAAGTCAACTGCTCTACCAACTGAGCTAACGACCCATCAAGTGACACAAAGATATGGTAGCAATTCAAATGATGGTGGGTCGTGCTGGATTCGAACCAGCGACCAATTGATTAAAAGTCAACTGCTCTACCAACTGAGCTAACGACCCATCATTTGATGCTAGGAGAGAAAGTGGTGGGTCGTGCTGGATTCGAACCAGCGACCAATTGATTAAAAGTCAACTGCTCTACCAACTGAGCTAACGACCCTTTCTTTCCTGTTGTTGCCTGTGTCTTGGCAACGGCGGCATATAATACTCAGATTTTTATTCGACGCAACCCATAACGTCCTTTTATTTTCATTTTTCTGTCAAATTACGACTAAACGGTCAAAATGAAAACAAATCGCTGGGTATTTGTACCAGTGCTAAATGAGTTTAGTCACTTTTCTACGAAACACAGTAGAATTTGGTGCAGTAAGTTTAGGTCGCTAAAGCGGAATATTGTGAAAATTTTTTTGTTTAACTCATAAAAAAGCCTCTTTAAAAGAGGCTTTGTTCATTACAAGTTATTTAATCTAGATTCAGCAAGGCGTTTTGCTGAAGAATCTGGATATTCATTTACGACTTGTTGAAATAGCTGTCGAGCCGTTGCACTGTCTCCTGTACGTTCGGCAATTACACCAAGCTTCAACAGAGCGTCTGGGCGCTTGCTAGAGTCGGTAAAACGGTTAGCAACAATATTAAATTGCTCACTTGCCTCACTCCACTGCTGCTTATTAAACAACAGTTGCCCTAACCAATAGTGCGCGTTTGGCGCATAACTGCTGTTAGGAAAGCGTGAAATGAACGATTGAAACGCCGGAATGGCCTTATCGTACTCACGAGACTTGAGGATGAGGTTTACTGCATTTTCATACGCTTCATCTTCACCTGCCTGCGGTACTTGCGTCGGCGTAGTTGCTGAAGGCTTGTTGACAGTACTCGGATCAACGCCGGCACTCGGCATTGCACTACCCTGCAGCGCACCACTTTGCTTAAGGGCTTCTACGCGCTTATCTATTTCTAGGTAAAGCTCACGCTGACGCTCAAGTACTTTTTGAAGCTCGTTGGTATTCACTTCAACCGCACCGCGTAGCTGGTCGACTTCCATTTGCATATTGTCTAGCTGCGTTTGAAGCCTGTGCTGCATTTCCGTTCGGCTTTTTACAATACGCTCTAGCACAACGATACGCTGCTCTAATTCACTGCCGCCATTAGCGTCTACCACAGGCGCTTGCGCAAATGCAGTAGAAACAGCAAAGGCGGCACATAAAGTGACGCCCATTTTCAATGTCTTATTCGCTAAAATAGTCATTAGCGGTAAACAACCACTCCGCGACGGTTTTGAGCAAATGCATACTCAGTAGAACCCATCACTGCTGGTTTTTCTTCACCGTAAGAAACTACTGTTACTTGGCTGCTGCTTACGCCAGCATTAAGCAAGTAAGTTTCAACAGACTGAGCACGACGCTCGCCTAGCGCAATGTTGTACTCAGGTGTACCACGGCTGTCAGTGTGACCTTCAATAGTGACTTTAGTACTCGGATTTTTAATTAAGAACGCCGCGTGCTTGTCGAGAATACGCTGGAACTCTGGCTTGATGCTTGAGCGGTCAAAGTCAAAGTAAACGGTTTGCTCGTTTTTCAGCGCTTCCATTTCTTGCTGAACCATTTCTTCTTGGCGCTTCATGCGCTGAGCCGCTTCGGCTTTAACGCGCTGCGCTTCTGCTTCACGTGCTTCTGCTTCTGCAGCCGCTTGTTCTTGTGCAAGACGGTTACGCTCAGCTGCCAATTCTTCTTCGCTAGGGCCTGAAGAACATGCCATCATTGTCACTACTGGCAATGCGATAATGAAGCTCTTCATCACTTTATTCATTTGCATCCTACTAATCCTTAAATTTTATTGTTTAGTCGTTAAATTGTTAGAACAAAAATGGTGACCAACTTGGCGATTTAACTTGCCCATTGGCTGCTGGTAACCTAGCTTTAAAACGCCCATCTAAAGAGACCAGTGATAGTACTTGAGTCCCCTCGTGAAGGGTGCTGTAAATAATCATGCTTCCATTCGGCGCTACACTTGGTGACTCATCTAAGTACGTCCGTGTCAGTACTTGAGGTGATCCACCATCCAAAGACTGCTTAGCAATGTGATAGTTCCCATTAGTCTGGTTAACCATAATCATTTGCTTGCCGTCAGGGGTTAGCGTACCGCCAAGGTTTTGCTCACCTACGAAGGTAACGCGCCTTACTTTCCCAGAATTTAAATTTACGCTATATATCTGGGGTTTACCACCCCGTTCCGAGCTAAATATTAAACCGCTGCCATCGGGTAGCCACGCAGGCTCCGTATCAATCGCTCTATTGCGCGTGACTCGGCGAAGATTTTTCGTCGCTAAGTCCATCACATAGAGTTCAGGGTTTCCATCTTTCGATAAAACCATAGCAAGTTGCTTGCCATCTGGTGAAAACACCGGGCTACTGTTTATTCCAGGAAAATCAGTAATACGTGTACGTTCACTGGTGTAAATATCTTGAATGAATATTTGCGGTCTACGGTTTTCAAAGCTCACATAGGCTAGCTTCTCACCGTCAGGTGACCATACTGGCGACATAAGTGGCTCAGGAGACGACAGCAGACGGGTTTCGTTCTCGCCATCATAATCTGCAATCACTAATTGATAAGGCTTATCCACAGTGTCGCGGTCGCGAACAATGACATAAGCAATTTTCGTTAAAAATGCACCGCGAACACCGGTTAATTTTTCATAGACAATGTCGCTAATTCGATGCGCATACTGGCGGAAATCTCGGCCATTGATCACAGCCTGACGGGCAGCAAGAACGTGATTATTGCTTGACACTAAGTTTCCGTTTTTGAGTACCTTGGCTTGACCATTATCAACTTGGCCTTTAAGCACATCAATAAGTTCATAAGATACAAGAAAGCGGTCGCCTCCTTGAGGCTCGATACTTCCCACTAATACAGTATCGACTCCTAGTGTCGCCCATGCTGTGTATGACACTTGCTCTGCGGTTTCTGGGTACTGTGGCATTTTATCTACAGAGACCGGGTTAAACTTACCGCTTCGCATCAAATCAGCCATCACCACTTTAGAAATGTCGCCAGGCATACTGCCCTGCCCTTTCCACTTAAATGGCACAACACCGATTGGACGGGCGCTATCTACCCCCTCGGTTATTACAATTTCTAAGGATGCAAATACATTGACACTAAAGGTCATCGTAATAAGCGCTATCCATAAACCTAGTTTTTTCATACCACTATAATTCCACTTTTAAAGTTATGTCTTTTAGCTGCTCGTAAACATCTGGTGCATCTGACACAGGTAGCTTTTCTGCACGGCGCACTGCACTTTCAGCGGCTCGGCATAGCGCGTCATTACCGCCTAGCACGCGAATGCTGGTTACAAATCCTGTGGTCGCCAGCCGTATATTCAAGCGACAGGTTTTACCGCTATAGCTGTCGTCAGAATACAAGTTACGCTTAATAGTTTGCTGAATTAGCGCAGTGTAGCGCTCAACTTCAGTTAACACTTGCTTTCGTCTACGTTCTCGCTGAGCCGCTTGCTCTTGCGCTAGCTGCTCTTGCATGATCCTTTCCATCTCGGCGCGCTCAGCCGCTTCTTTCTTCTTACGCTCGGCTTCAGCTTTCGCTTTAGCTTCACGCTCTTTGCGTTCTTTCTCTTTCTGAGCAGCAAGGCGTTCTAACTCTTTTTGCCTTTTCGCCTCAGCAGCCTCAGCCTCTCGCTTTTCCCTCGCGCGCTTGGCTGCAAGCTGCTGTTGACGCTTTTTCTCAGCTGCCGCTTGTGCTTTTCTTTGCTTCTCTCGCTCTTGGGCACGCGCTTGCGCTTCGGCTTGTGCCTGGGCTTTCTTCTGGTCGGCTATCGCTTGCGCATCAATAAAGGTTGCTTCAATTACTGGCGCATTAGAGGGAGCACTAGGAAGCGGTTCGGGCGAGAAACTGACGCTAATAAGTAACAGTGCAGCAACAATGGCATGCAAACCTAACGACTTGTATAAACCAAGTTGCTCAGGCGTCATTTTACTTTTCTTATTACCTTTTTGTTTCGCCCCCGCGCTCTCTCCTTCTTTCGAAGAAGCATTTTTGTGCTCAGTGCTGTTGGACACTTCAGGTTTCGACATATCTATTTTACTCAACCGGATCCGTCATTAACCCTACTGAAGGCACACCCGCCTGCTGTAACAACACCATTAGCTGTATCACTTCGTTATACGCTACTTGTCCATCGCCTTTTACCACTACGGGCGTATTGGGCTCTTTGGTCAACTGTGCTTTTACAATCGCGCCAAGTTCATCTTCGCTAATTGGCGATTCCTGATCTTCGCCGACGTTCAAAAAGTAGCGGCCTTTAACATCTACCGAAGCAATAATAGGTGGGTTATCTTCCTGTTCGATTGGGTTAGCGCTTGCTTTAGGTAAATCTACCTTTACCCCTTGAGAAATGAGCGGCGCCGTTACCATAAAAATAATGAGCAGTACTAACATCACGTCGATGTAAGGTACAACGTTTATCTCTGATACCGGTCTACGGCGTTTTCTTACGTACATAACAAGTCCTCCGTTTGGAATGTAAACGCTTAGGCTTGTTGTTGTGCTTGCGCAGCAACCGCTTGGCGATGAAGAATTGCCGAGAACTCTTCCATGAAGTTGCCATAGCTATTTTCTAGCTTCTCAACTTGGTGGCTAAAGCGGTTATATGCGATTACAGCTGGAATAGCGGCAAACAGGCCAATAGCAGTCGCGATAAGCGCTTCTGCAATACCAGGTGCTACCATTGCAAGGGTAGCTTGCTGTACTTCACCTAACGCGATGAAGGCATTCATTATTCCCCACACTGTTCCGAAAAGACCAATGTAAGGACTGATAGAGCCTGCAGTAGCTAGAAAAGGTAGACGACTTTCAAGCTCTTCAACTTGGCGAGACATAGAAACACGCATAGCACGGTAAGTACCGTCAACAATGCCATTAGTTGCCGTATTTGATTTACGCAGGCGAACAAACTCTTTAAAACCTGAACAGAAAATGCTGCCCATACCGGTTAGGTTAGTTCTTGCTGACAGCTCTTGATAAAGACGGTTCAGGTCAGCGCCTGACCAGAACTTATCTTCAAACTGACGCATTTCATTACGTGCAGCTGACAAAGCTTTACTGCGTTGAAATATGAAAGTCCAAGACGCAACTGAAACGCTTAAAAGTAAAAGCATAACAAGTTGAACAATAAAGCTTGCTTGTAAGAACAAGCCAATAAAAGTGAGATCAGATGACACGCGAAATTTCCCCTAACAAAGTACGTGGTAATCTTTTCGGCTTCATTACAGCCAAATCGACGCAGGCAACCTTAATATTTCCAGATACTAAGGTAACGCCTTGTTCATTTTTAATATTTTGTTGAAACGTCATACTAGCGCCTTTCAATTCTACAACGCGAGTTTCAATACTCAACAGCTGATCAAACCGCGCTGGCGCATAGTTATGCATTTCAACGTGTTTGACGACAAAAGCGATGGATTGTTCCATTAGCGTATCTTGTTCGTATCCCAGCCCGCGAAGCCACTCAGTGCGGGCTCTTTCCATAAACTTTAGGTAATTCGCATAATACACAATACCGCCAGCGTCGGTGTCTTCGTAATACACTCTTACCTGATGTAAATGCATAACTATTCCCTCACCTTTAAATTTATTAATCCAAAATATAGTTAGAACCACTGTTTCAAGCGACAAAATGCAGAACAAAAACCCCCTACAAACCGCATTCAGGCTAACCATTAATCAAAATTAAACCAATATTAAACACACAATTAACACATTAGATTTTCTAATCCAAACCAACAATTTTACTCAATTGTGCTTTTTTCTGTGCTCCCTATAATGCACAGCATCAGTCGTACAGAGCGTGATGGTGCTTAGCACGGTCATGCAAGAGTTATTCTCCTGTTAGACATGAGTTCCCTGGATTTATTTCCTTCAACACTTGTTGTTTTAGCCCGCTCTCTGAGCGGGCTTTTTTTTGCCTATAGTTTGAGACTGTTTCTAACGAAAGAATCAATACCTATACCAGCCACTCGCTCTATACTCCTGTTCTCCCACGTCCGACTTTATTTCTACTCCAGCATAAATTTGTTTGACTTGCGCTATTTACTAAGCCTAAAAAAGCCCAGCAATCCTGCTAGGCCTTTAAAACGAACCTAAACCTTTTTAAAAAGGGACGGCAAATTATTCAGACGGAGTGAAGCCAAAGTGCAGATAGGCGCGCTGTGATACGATGCGACCCCGTGGCGTGCGTTGTAAGAAGCCCTGTTGAATAAGGAAGGGTTCAATTACATCTTCTATGGTTTCTTTCTCTTCACCAATGGCTGCTGCCAAATTGTCTAAGCCTACGGGCCCACCATCAAACTTTTCTATAATAGCAGTAAGCAATTTGCGGTCCATGTAATCAAAACCCTCTTTGTCTACATCAAGCATATCTAGGGCTTTGGCCGCAACATCAGCGCCTACGGTACCATCAGATTTAATCTCGGCATAATCTCGAACACGGCGAAGTAAGCGATTAGCGATACGCGGTGTACCTCTAGAGCGACGTGCCACTTCTTGAGCGCCTTCCTCGTTCATGTCTAAATTAAGATAGCTTGCACTTCTTGCAACGATGCTAGTGAGGTCTTTTACATTGTAAAATTCCAGCCGTTGTACAATCCCGAAGCGGTCCCGTAATGGCGATGTTAATGAGCCAGCGCGTGTGGTGGCCCCCACCAAAGTAAAGGGAGGAAGGTCGAGCTTAATAGAGCGCGCCGCTGGCCCTTCGCCTATCATAATATCAAGCTGATAGTCTTCCATTGCTGGATAAAGGATTTCTTCCACTACTGGGCTTAACCTGTGTATTTCATCAATGAACAATACATCGTTGCGCTCTAGGTTGGTAAGCAGCGCGGCAAGATCCCCAGCTTTCTCTAGAACAGGCCCTGAAGTGGTTTTGATGTTTACGCCCATCTCGTTAGCCACAATATTAGCCAAGGTTGTTTTACCTAAACCAGGCGGGCCAAAGATAAGTAGATGGTCGAGCGCATCATCGCGATTACGTGCCGCCTGAATAAATATTTCCATTTGCTCACAAACGTGAGGCTGCCCTGTGTAGTCTTCCAACATTTTAGGGCGAATGGCACGGTCAATCACCTCGTCTTCGGTACTGGCGTCAGGCGTAATCAGTCTGTCTGCTTCAATCATGGTAGTTCTACTTTAGGAAATAACACGAAGACAGCATAACGACATTTTCGCTGCCTTCACTACGGGCTATTATATAGCGGCTTTTAAGGCATCGCGAATTACCGCTTCGCTTTCCATACCTTCAGTGTATACACTTTCAACCAGCTTACTGGCCTGTGCTGGCTTATAGCCTAATGCGATAAGTGCGCTTTGTGCCTCTTCACGGGCGTCGTTTACTTCAACAATTGTGTTATTCGATAACAGGTCACTGCTAGGCGGTGGCATCACAATGCTTTGCGCTTTACCAAACTTAGCGAGCCTGTCTTTAAGTTCGACCACTAAACGTTCGGCAGTTTTCTTACCAATGCCCGGTAAACTTACCAATGCTGAAACGTCTTCATTTTGCACACTTGCCAAAAACTGCCCAGCCGACATACCTGATAAAATAGCTAAGCCCAGTTTAGGGCCTACACCGTTCGCTTTTATTAACTCGCGAAATAAACCTCTTTCCATTTTATCGGCAAAGCCGAAAAGTAGCTGGGCATCTTCACGTACCACGAAGTGTGTATATACCACCACTTCCTCACCGACCGCTGGCAGCTGGTAAAAACTGGTCATGGGCATATGAATTTCGTAACCAACACCAGCTACGTCTACAAGAATTTCTGGTGGCTGCTTTTCAGCCAACGTACCGCGAATTCGTCCTATCATGAATAATCTCTGTAAAAGCGTTAGCTTTGAGCAGGATTAGCGCAAGCGTCCGCGTACAGTTTTGCGAGCTTGTCCTGCCATGTTTATCAGGCTCTGTTCAGTGTGTGCATGACACAAGGCAACGGCTAATGCGTCGGCAGCATCGGCCTGGGGAGTGCCGCTTAAGCTAAGCAGGTGTTTTACCATGTGCTGAACTTGCGTTTTATCGGCGCCACCTTTTCCAACTACCGACTGCTTAATTTGCCTTGCGCTGTATTCAGCAACAGGAAGTTGCGCTTGGGTGGCTGCCACAATGGCGGCACCTCTGGCCTGACCAAGCTTTAACGCTGAATCAGGGTTTTTCGCCATAAATACTTGCTCAATAGCAAACTGGTCGGGTTTATATTGACGAATTATATCGCCAACCCCGGTAAAGATATTAGCAAGACGAGAAGGCAAACCTGCCGTTCCAACGCGAATGCATCCGCTTGCTACATACACCAGTTTACCTTGCTTGCGTGCAATTAAACCGTAGCCTGTGATCCGAGAACCTGGATCTATACCCAGTATAACCATTAAGGCACACTCGGTACAAACAAAGATACCGCTTCTTTATTAGAAGGTGACCATAAACGCGCGAGCGCTTCGTCTTTCGACACCCATTCGTACTGCAAGTGCTCTGTTAAGACAATGGGTAAATCGCTGTTTATTTGAAGGGAGAATACGTGTTCTGTGTTGTGCACAGTACCAGGAGGATAGCGATGTAGCCAGCGGCTACGAATTTCATATTGGTTTTGCTTATCGTGGTCGTTAACCACAAACCCGTGCGCTTTGGCATCGATGCCAATTTCTTCACACACTTCACGATACGCTGTTTCTAAGGGTAACTCCCCCTCTTCTAACGCGCCGGTTACCGACTGCCAAAAGGTGGGGTCGTCTTGTCGTTGCAAAAGCAGCACTCGATAGTGTTGATCATACAACACTACCAGTGCAGATTCAGGCTTCTTATACGCCATAAATTACGATTGCTTTTTCACCGTTGCAATAGCGAGATCTTCAAGCTGCTGTGGGTTTGCTGGGCTAGGCGCCGATGTTAACGGACATGCCGCTGTGGTCGTTTTAGGGAACGCCATCACATCACGGATAGACGTCGCGCCAGTCATAAGCATTACAAGACGGTCTAGACCAAACGCAAGACCTGCATGCGGCGGCGCACCAAAGCGCAGCGCGTCAAGCAAGAAGCCAAACTTGTTCTTCGCTTCTTCATCGTCAATGCCAAGAATGTTAAATACCGTAGACTGCATGTCTTCATTGTGAATACGTACAGAACCACCGCCTAATTCAACACCGTTCAACACCATATCGTAAGCGTCAGATAAGGCTTCAGCTGGGTTAGCTTTAAGTTCTTCTGGCGTTAGACCACGTGGTGCAGTAAACGGGTGATGGATAGCGTGAAGCTGACCGTCGAACTCTTCAAACATTGGGAAGTCAACAACCCAAAGTGGCTTCCACTCGCCTTCAAGAAGCTCAAAGTCTTCACCAAGCTTAAGACGCAGTGCGCCCATCGCTTCAGTCACTACTGTGTAGCTGTCTGCACCGAACAATAGAATATCGCCACTTTGTGCACCAGAGCGCTCAATAATTGCGTTAGTAATGTCTTCCGTTAGGAATTTAAGGATTGGAGACTGTAGGCCTTCAAGACCTGCGCCAGCATCGTTAACTTTAATCCAAGCTAAGCCTTTCGCGCCGTAAATACCTACGAACTTGGTGTATTCGTCAATTTGCTTACGCGAAAGTGAAGCACCGCCCGGTACGCGAATAGCCGCAACGCGACCTTTAGGGTCGCTGGCTGGGCCGCTGAATACTTTAAAGTCAACGTTAGCAAGCAAGTCTGCAACGTCTGTTAACTCTAACGGGTTACGTAGGTCTGGCTTATCGCTACCAAAGCGCTTCATCGCTTCTGCATAAGTCATACGCGGGAAGTCGCCAAGGTCAACGTTTAGCATTTTGTTGAACAAGTCGCGGATCATACGTTCTGTAATAGACATTACGCCGTCAGCGTCTAAGAACGTAGTCTCAATATCGATTTGGGTAAATTCCGGCTGGCGGTCAGCACGTAAGTCTTCGTCGCGGAAGCACTTAACGACTTGATAGTAACGGTCCATGCCCGACATCATCAGAAGCTGTTTGAAAAGCTGTGGCGATTGCGGAAGTGCAAAGAACTCACCTTTGTGGGTGCGGCTTGGCACTAGGTAGTCGCGTGCGCCTTCTGGCGTTGCCTTAGTAAGAATAGGGGTTTCAATATCAAGGAAACCTTCTTCTTCTAGGAAGCGACGTACAGCACCGGTTACTTTTGCACGGAATTGTAAGCGCTGGCTCATTACAGGACGGCGAAGATCTAGATAACGATAGCGAAGGCGCTGTTCTTCTGAGTTTTCTTGGTTCCAATCTAGTGGAAGCACGTCAGACTTGTTGATCACTTCAAGGCCTGTGCCTAGGATCTCAATCTCACCTGTGCGCATGTCTTTGTTAACTTGACCTTCAGGGCGCGCACGCACTTTACCCGTTAGCTTTACACAGAATTCGCTACGCAACGTGTTAGCTACCGATAGTACGTCTGGTAAATCTGGGTCGAACACCACTTGTACGATACCCTCGCGGTCGCGTAAGTCGATGAAAATTACACCGCCTAAATCGCGACGCTTATTAACCCACCCGCAAAGGGTAACTTCTTGTCCAATGTATGATGAATCGATATTCCCACAGTAATCTGTGCGCATGGTCCTTGACCCCTGATGTTTTTTCTTGCTTCGCATGCAGTCAATTGGCGTTCAAAACCGCTTACTTTTGGGCTTAAGACTTTGCCAAAAATCGCGTAAACTTGCTGGCCAATTAGCTGGCCCGCCCACAACATGCATAATGTAATGATTTAAAGGCCGCATAGTATAAACAAATGCTTGATAAAGCCCAATGACAAATATGCACAAATCAGCCATATCCCGAGGAAATCTCTACATTGGTTTGCCAATGTGGCAACACAGCCACTGGCCAAGCACCTGGTTTGCTAATTATCCCAAGTCTGATAATGGACTGTCTCTGTATGCCAAGGAGTGTAATACGGTTGAAGGGAATACCACATTTTACTCTCTTCCCCACCAAGACGCGGTAGCAAGATGGAGCAATTCAACACCCGACCACTTCAGATTTACTTTCAAGTTTCACCAGAACATTACTCATGTTCACCAATTACAGCATTGTGACGAAGAGGTGGCTCAACAGCTTGCTTTATTAAACCCGCTAAAAGAAAAGCTAGGAGTCATGATGCTGCAACTGCCCGCTTCTTTCGGGCCAGAAAAGCTATCCATTTTGGATACCTTTTTAGCAGCGTTACCCCAAGAATTAAACGTAGCGGTTGAGGTGCGCCACCTTGCATTTTTTGCTAAGGGGGATGAAGAAAAAGCGCTTAACCAACTTTTGATCCGCCACTGTGTGAATAGGATCATTATGGACACCCGAGCTTTATTTAGTGGGTCTTTAGATGCAGGCGGAGCAGATAAGCGTGCGATGCTAGAGGAAGTACGAGAGAAAAAGCCCCGTGTACCAGTAAACGTTATCGCTACAGGCAATACTCCTATTGTCCGTTTTGTCGGTAACGATGTGGATGACGATAACCAACGCTGTTTATTGCCTTGGGTGAAAAAAGTAAAACAGTGGCAAAGTGAAGGAAAAGACGTGTACTTTTTTTGTCACCGTCCCGACAACAAAGACGCCCCTTGGTTAGCTCAGCAATTTATCGATTTATATAACAATGATGATCCATCACTCGTGCTGAATAACCTATCTATCAAAAGCCAACCAGAGCAGAATGCCTTGTTTTAACGCATCACTAAAAAGTGATGCGTTTAATACCTCTCTAAACTCGACTGTGGCTATCTGAAATCAGCTGCGTCTAACTCGTGCTTTTTCATAAGCTTGTGCATATCAGTTCTATTTCTACCAGCAAGCTCCGCCGCGCGCGTTACGTTGCCGTCGGTCATTTTAAGAAGCTTGTGCAAGTATTGCTGTTCAAACGCGTCTCTAGCCTCTGTGAGCGTTGGCCAGCTTTGTTTAGTGGCAGACAAGGCCTGCTCTACTAAGTGAAGTGGAATAACCGGCGTTTGCGTTAGTGCCACGCACTGCTCAACCACGTTCACAAGCTGACGCACGTTACCTGGCCAAGATGAGGTTACCAGCTGTTGCATAGCGTCATCAGAAAATTGGCTTACATTCACACCATGGCGCTGCGCACTTTGCTGAAGCAGCGAGCGAGCCAAAAGTGGAATATCTTCACTTCGCGATCTAAGCGACGGAAGTTTTAGATTCACCACGTTTAGACGGTAATATAAATCTTCGCGAAAGGTGCCTTCTTCCATTTCTTTTTGCAAGTCTTTGTGCGTTGCAGAAATGATACGCACATCAATATCTACGTGCTTGCTGCTACCTACTGGACGAATTTGACGCTCTTGTAATGCGCGCAGTAATTTAACTTGCAGCGTCATCGGCATATCGCCAATTTCATCCAAAAATAGCGTACCACCGTCGGCTTCTCTAAACAGACCTGGGTGAGCGGCTACAGCACCGGTAAACGCCCCTTTAGCATGACCAAATAGCTCCGACTCAAGTAAGTTTTCAGGCAATGCTCCACAGTTAATAGCTACAAATGGCTTGTCGCTGCGGTTACTGGCTTTATGAATGGCGTTAGCAAGCAGCTCTTTACCTGTACCGCTCGCACCGCTAATAAGCACAGACACCTCGCGCTGGGCTATGCGAAACGCTTGGTCAAGAACATTAAGCATTTCCGGAGAACGGGTAATGATATCTTTTGCCCAATCCCCGGGCTGCGCAGCTTGAGACTGACTCAATGCTTTTTGCAGAAGTGCGCGCAATTCATCGTGGTCGACCGGTTTCGGTAAGAAACCAAATACGCCGCGCTGGGTGGCAGCTACCGCATCGGCGATAGTACCGTGAGCCGTCATTAAAATAACAGGGATGTCTTTTCTAATTCCCATGATTTCTTCAAACAGGCTCAAACCGTCTAGGCCCGGCATGCGCAGATCACTTAATACAACATCAAAGTTATCGTTCTGAAGTTTTTTTAGCGCCGATTGACCGTCTTCCACTGCGGTCACGTTATAGCCCTCGCCTTCAAGGCGAATGG
The DNA here is from genome assembly GCA_034190055.1 of Pseudomonadota bacterium. GTDB lineage: Bacteria > Pseudomonadota > Gammaproteobacteria > Enterobacterales > Alteromonadaceae > Alteromonas. The sequence goes on from JAXHTT010000026.1 coordinate 13,174, forward strand.
TTAATAAACGCAATAAGCTTTTATCATCATCAACCAACAATAAGTTAGGGTTACTACTCGCCTGCTCGCTCACTGTTGTGCACTCCTGTTTTTGTCCATCAGTGTTGCTTCAATTTGCAACAGTTCTTCTAATTTTTTGCGCAAGTTAACGGCTTCTTTTTCTAGCGCTTTCACTTTCTCTCCACGCGAAGTGTTTTCTTGCTCTAGTACAACCATTGCAGACTCTAACTGCATAATCTGGTTATTTTGAGATGCCGCGATAACGTTAACCACTTGTTGCGCAGTCGCTGTAAATTCACCCGCAATATCGTTCAATGCCAGCTGCGCGCGCAATCTGTCCTGATAAGGGGTATCAATAGGTAGCGTTAAGATGTATGCGTGGATTGTATCGGAAGCAGATTTTCCCAGAGCTTTTATAGCTTGCTTGCGCATGGGCCAAGGTTGATTGGCTGCTTTAATCCACGTATTAAGCCAATAAGCCGTATCACAGTTGTATTTGAAATCTTGAGGCGGCTCGTCAAACAAACAGATACCACGTTCTATTTTTGCTACAGATGTCGCATTTTCGGGCTCACCTGTATTATCGCTGTTTCTGGATAAACTCTGACATCCTGTCAGTACCAGTAAGGCAACAATTAAACCACTTATTCTCATTTTAATTTTCCTGTTGCGGAATGGTCACTCTAAAGCAAACATCGGCATAGTCTACATCTACCACTTTTACATCACCATGCATGAGTCGAGCACAATCGGCAACAATTGATAATCCTAACCCCGTTCCAATAACGTTGTCATTTCTTGGCTCGGTCCCGCGGATGAATGGCTCAAATAGTGTCTGCACAGATTCTGGGGCTATACGCTTGCCCCTGTTTGCAACGTCCAGTACAAGGTTATTACTCTCGTTGTAAAGATTAATATTTATCGGTCTTCCAACCGCACCATGCGCAACGGCATTGGACACTAAATTGTCAAGTATTCTTCTGAACAGCTCCTCGTCTACATGTACTAAAGGTGAGGAAATATTGACATCTACCTCTCTATCTTGAATAGCAAGGGCATAATCTTCTAAACAGGCGGTGACTAACTCATTAGCATTGCTTTCAATTATTTTAGGCTGTGCTTGCTGTAATAGCAGATTGTAGTCGAGTAGTTTTTCAACCAAGATATTGAGACGCTGAGTACTCGCGGTGAGTAGTGAAAGAACTTCACGTTGACCATTATTTAATTCGCCAACAACATTTTCAGACAACAAACTACAGCCTTCTTTAATGCTGGCTAAGGGTGTTTTTAGTTCGTGTGCCGCATGCCGCAGTAAAGCTGTTCTGATGTGCTCTAGCTGCTGTAGACGATCGTAAAGCCAGTGCAAATCCTTCTCCACATCAATCAGCTCTCTTGGTGCCTGCTTAGACAACGGAGGAAGCTCACCATCACTGCGCGCCATGATCCGAATAATTTTTTTGAGGTTATTGACAGGATTTACGATCAGCTGGCTTCCCAGCAAGATAAGAAGTAACGAGACGCTAACCAGCATTGCAGTTGACCATGCTTGTTTTGCCTGCATGGCGTTTAGGTCGTCTTGTTGAACTTTGACCCGCTCTGTAATAGCTGATTCTACATCGTCTCGTAATTGGTCTACACTACCTCCCACCGACGCTAAATACGCATTAAGTAGAAGTTGATCTTCAATAGCACGATATTCAGCGAGTTGATTGAGTTGCTCAGATAATCGAGAACAAGTTGCAGGCACGGACAGTGCTTGGCATAAGTTATCTGCTGCAACAGCAAACTGATCTATTGCGTTGTCAGAAAGTTGCGCCACCCTATCGTTACGTAAAACGGCAAACTGCCTAATACTGCGCTCCACATCAACAACAGCATTGTCCAGACGCTGCATGTGACTTACAACATCAACCACAAAGCGCGTTTCAAGAGTGGTCATTTGACCTACTTTGGCTAAGTCACTTTGACTTTGCCAAAGAAGCGCGATAAGAGGAATAAGGGCCAGTACAAAACTTCCTAACGTCAACTGCCTTAGTGAACCAAGTTGTACCAAGCGTTCACCAAACGATATCTTGTTAATCAGAACCTTACCCTCATTGCTGTTAATATTAATATCTACTCACTTGCGGTGAGATTTTCATTTCCAGGCGTCAGCTTGCTCTTTGCCATTTCTGCTTCAGAAAGTTTGCCGTCTTCGTTATCGTCAATAAGTCCGAAGTTACGCAGTAGCCCTGTATGTCTAACTGCTTCTTTAAGTGAAATAAGACCATCTTTATCTACGTCTAATTTCTGCATCAGCGAACGCGCTGGTGTAGCATGCGCATCAGCGACTGAAATGGCCTGTACCGCCGCAACGGCGCAAAGTGCTAAGAAAACTTTTTCGAGACGTTTCATCATGAATCCTCCACTAAACGCTTTTTAAATTCCCTCTTAATTCGACAATTGCTGATCTTCGTCGAGTAACAGCAATCGGTCATATGGATGTTACCATTAGTCTTCAATTAACCACTATATTTAATGCATTCAAACTCATAATGCTATTTTCAGACCAAGACTAAAATTACCAATTAAAACAACAAGATAAGACTCTTACCGTTAACTTCTGGCCTGTAGCCAGAGGACAGGTGTTGCAATAAAGAAACACTGAGCGTGAACATATGTCGGTATCAATGCCGACGTATCATTGTTTGCTTCAAACGAATTGTTCAGCCTTGTATTGGGAAGGGGAAGCGACGAGATCATTGATAGGGATAGGTTTGCTGAACATGAACCCCTGAACATTGTCACAGCCGTGTTCTATCAGATAGCGCCATTGATCAAGGTTTTCTATCCCTTCAGCACAAACAGAAAGTGATAGGCGTTTTGCCAAGTCGATGATAGCGCCTGTCACTAGTCTACTGCGTTCTGAAGATTGGATTTCCGTCACAAACTGTCTGTCAACTTTAAGGGTATCTATATTAATTTGAGTGAGATAGCTTAAAGACGAATAGCCCGTACCAAAGTCATCGAGCGCAATCGCACATCCCATATTGCTTATCCGTCTGAAAAACTTATTGGAGAGTGAGAAGTTTTCAAGGTAGGCACTTTCGGTTACTTCAAATTCGATATTCTCTGGGTTTACGTCATAAAGCATAAAGGTGTTGTAGATATGATCAAACAGTTGATTACTTCTCAAGTCATGGCCGGATAAATTAATAGAGGCCCTGAACGCGCCTGTAGCCCAGCGTTTTAGGTCGGGCATATCCATACACACACGATTAATGACCCATCGTGTTATAGCCGTGATCTTCCCGCCGTGCTCCGCAATTGGAATAAACTCATTTGGCATAACAAGGCCAAACTCAGGATGCTGCCAACGAATCAATGCTTCAGCGCCAATTACGTTGCCGTCGTTGTTTACTTTAACTTGGTAATAAACGACAAACTCATCGTTCGTTATGCCTTGTTCTATGCCATTAGCCAGGTGCAGTTTACGCTTGTGAGATTCCACCATATCTGGCGTAAATAGTGTGTAGCTTCCCCTTCCCCTAGCTTTTGAACGATACATGGCAAGATCAGCGTTGCTCATCAGTTCACTTAAATCATAACCGGCATCTGAAGCTGTTGCTACGCCAACGCTCAGTCCTACGGTAAGTGAAAGTCCTCTAAGCTCAAATGGCTCATCGAAGGCTGTGATTAATCGCGTTGCTAAACTCTTCGCTTGATCTGCTGTCGCATCTCTATCTGGGAGTACTAAAAACTCATCGCCCCCTAAGCGAGCAAACAAGTCACCGTCTCTAAGTAAACATTGCACCCTATCTGCGACTTCTATCAAGATAAGATCGCCGGTCTCGTGCCCTAGCGAATCATTTATCCCTTTAAAGCCATCAAGATCAAAAAACAGCAGTAATAAATCTTCGTCGTTTCTCTTTGCTCTGGCTAATTCCAGTCTTAGATTATCAAGAACAAACTGCCTGTTAGGTAACCCTGTCAAACTATCAAAATTTGCAAGCCGAGACATTGTCTCTTGCTGATCGACCAAAGTTTGTCTTTGTTCAAAATTCACCAGTAATTCAACTTCAATAGCGTCGAGTAGGCTATTAATATTGGTCGCAATTCTGCCTATTTCATTGGATGAATCTATCGAGCTTCTCAGCGCGTAATCTTTGGTTTCAAATACATCTTGAGTGAACCGACCTAGCGAGGCTAAAGGTGATATTAATCGGTACAAAATAAAAATACATACACCAGTGCACAATAGCCACAATGCAAGAAACACCGGTATTTGCTCCAGGAGCTGTCGAGCGCTACTCATTGCTTGAACGCGGCTAGCGTCGATATAAATAACAATGTGCCCCATAGGGTAAAGGCTGCTACCAACGATTTGATGGGCGACGATAACATCCTCGTACTGTGTAATGCCGAAGGGAATATTATGTGGCGACTTAGGTACTAAAGCGTCGCTTGTTGCGAGTACTCTCTCGGGTTGAACGGCAGAAATAACGTTATAATTATTATCGTAAAGCGTTGCCGATAAAAGATACTCGTGTTCTCTTATCGGCTGAAAAAGTGTAGAGAGTAAGGTGACGTTACCAGGATTTCTTTCCATCATCACAGATAATTGTAGCGCAAGAGAATTACTTAAATCGGCGGTGTTGTTCTTCACTACCTCTACAACAGACTCACTGTTATCTAATTTATTAACTATAGCAATTGATATGATTAGGACAGCCGAGGATAAGGCAACCGCAATCCCAATGGGAACTTTCAATGTTTTCAACACTAGTGTGTCCTTGCTTACTACCTTGATTAAAGCGGTACGTGCAAGGTTGATGCTTCCCTTAACACAGCCACTTCTTTATTATTTTGACTGCAATAGTATGTCACGGACTACAAAATTAAAAATGGATTTTTAAAGCTATTCATTTCAGTTGATTCAATGTTGATCAATTAGCATCATCAACGACTTCAAGTTTTGTTTTAATGAACTGGCTGTGAGGGACATATAACAAATCTGCGATTTGCCTAATTGTACTTTCTTCCAATGGCGCTAGCGACTTATCGGCGTACGCTATGATCCAAAGACTTTTAATGACGCTCGCTTTTTCCTCTGCGGAATAATGTTTATTAAGAACTTGAGTAAAGTGAACAAGGTCCACTGCATCATCCGCCGTTTGATGCCCTCGCTTTAGAAGAAGCGCCATTGCCTCATCATCGATATTAACCAAGCGTTTAAGCTGCTTTTCATATTCTTCTTTTTCAGTTTCCGTCACCTGATTATCGGCGTTAACCAGTTCACTAAGCAGTGCTGCAGTGGCGAGTTCTATTGAATAGGCAGGTTCCGCTTTTTTGTGGGACTCTTCAAAGAGTTTTAGAAAAGATTTCAGCATAAGCCCTCGGTTTTAACGTTATAGTGATACAGTTTTCAGCTAAGGAAACTAAGTATTTAGATTATTGTTACTGAGAGGAAGAAGATTTCGATTAGCAGGCTTAATAATTGGATAGCTATCGGTAATAAAGCTAAAAAACTACTGACTGGCAAGTTGCTAACTTTGGGTACTTAATAGGCATGTTACTTTGCTTCCGTTTTTTTCAAACCATACTCGCTCACATAGTGTGTTAATAAGGGGGATGCCACGACCATAACACTCATCATTAGATGAGCGAGTTCCAGCTAAATAGGTTTTATTTTCCCACATAAATCCTTGCCCACTATCTTCAACCGAGAGCAACACTTCATTTCGTTCAGGCAAAGATTCTACTCTTATGATGATTCGGCCATGGTTTAACTGTTCTAATGATGCTTCTCGCTTCTCATAATATAGCTGAAAGCCCGTACTGTCTTGTTTTAGCCTAGATTCGAGTTTCAATAGACCGTGCTCAAGTGCGTTATTAAAAAGCTCTGACAAAACGGTATATAAAATAGAACGGACACCTTGTATCCCCTCACACTGTCCTACTAGTTGAAGGACACGTTGAAGAACATCGGGCTCCTTCAGGTGGGGCGCATCGAGAACAATTTCATGCACTGATGGAAATGCCTTCGCTGCTTGGCTATGCAACGCCATTTTAATTGGTTTTGAGGTAAATATAACTACAGTGACGTCATCGTGGGATTTCGGTGTTTCGCAATGTGCTTTTGCCGCGTTAAACAAAGATTTAGCATTGATAGAACGGCTCTTTGTCATGTGCTCTTTTATTATGTCGACCAACCCGTCTTCCAACAACATATCACCTTCGTCATTGGCTATTTCTATGAGCCCGTCGCTGCAGACAATTAATTGTTCATGATGGCCCAAATTAATTGTGTCAGTATCCGTGTTTAGTTCATGTTCTTGCAAAATACCCAAAGCCATATGGCGAGAGGTAAATTTACGCAACCCCACATCCGATGCGGCAGGAATGATGACCGCAGGCATGCCCCCTTGCCATATAGTTATTCGATTCCCTCCCGCATTAATCTCACCAACAACAGCTGCCATAAACATGTCACTAGGCAAAAACTTGATGAGGATTTGATTTAGCTCACCAACAATCTCAGATACAGATACGCCCTGTTGACTTAACTCTTGAAACGCACGTGTAACGGGTAACGCGCCAATGGCCGAAGCAAGGCCGTGGCCGGTAAAGTCACCCACAATGAAATAAATTCCTCCACTTGGGCTTGCTTCACAGAGAAACAAGTCGCCGTTGAAGGTTTCTGCGGGCTTTAGAAAACAGTCGAAGTGACCTTGTACGTCTGGATGATTAACAATGGCATGACTGAATATATGTTCAACAATGGCATGCTCACGGGCAACCCGTTGGTTGAAGAGTCGTAATGTTTTGTTTTGTTCTTCAACATATTCGCTAAGCGCGCGTATTTTTAAATGCGCTCGGATTTTTGCAATCAAGATATGGCGGTCGAAGGGTTTAGTTGCGTAGTCGTTGCCTCCCACCTCCAAGCAGCGCACCAAACTATCTTTGTCTTCTAATGCAGTGATAAAAAGAATGGGAAGATAAGGGCCTGTTGCAAGTTGTCGAATTTTGGGCGCCACATCAAAACCTGACAACCCCGGCATAACCACATCAAGCAGAACGAGATCGGGTTGCTCTTTAGTAAACTTATCAAGCGCCTCTATACCATTGACCGCTTCCACGCATTGTTTATAGCCTGCGTTATAAAGCATGTTAGTCAACAAAGTACGGTTGATAGCCTCGTCGTCAACAATAAGGATTTTCAAGAGAGGATCCCAAAAGACTATTTGATGTCGAACTTCTTATCGAACCGAGATATTTGAAGAATCTTAGCTACTTGCGGTCGGGCATTTTCGATGCTGTAGGTGAGCGTTCGTTCAGAGAGCGTTTTCTGCATGTTTAATAACATGCCTAAGGCTGAACTATCCATGTACTCCGTACGAGACAAGTCAACAGTGATATGACTCACATCATTATTAAGCGCACTGTAGGCGTTTCTAAAGTCTTCTACTTTGCTGAAGTCGAATTTGGGACCTACATCGATAACTAATACTTTTCCTTGATTCTGATAGCTTGACGTTATTTCCATCTGCTTTCCTTAAATTTGTCACCATAAATGCTTCAATAGATGCTTTTATCTTTGCTATCCTTATCTTAGTTGAACTTTTCCACAACGCCATCGAAGCTTAGTTAAACTTTCGTATTATTACGCAATAGCTAATGCATTAAAGATGGTTTTAAAGAATTTTTTGAGGTAATTATGCAAGATTGGCAAGACGCTCTTTTAGTTTACAGTACAGAGAGCGGCAAAATAAAGCCTGAGCAAAAAACTGAGCAACGGTCAGTGTCTACTGACGGCGTAGTTCGTATTCATCGAGAAACAAAAGGTCGCAAAGGGAAAGGCGTGTCGTTAATTAAGGGGTTGGATCTCCCTTCAGATGAACTAAAGAGATTAGGCTCAGAATTAAAAAAGAAATGCGGTTGCGGCGGAGCGGTGAAAGAAGGAGTCATTGAGGTGCAAACTGATGACAGAGAAAAACTGCGCTCGCTACTTACCGACAAAGGGTACAAAGTTAAGCTTGCTGGTGGTTAGCGATAAAAAACTACCGGTTCGCTCTCACTTTTTCATAAACGTATAACAAAAAGAGTCTGAAATGGAAAAGCTGTCAATTTCTGATTTACACATTATTTTGGTTGAGCCTTCTGATACACAACGGAAAATTATCACTACGTTGCTGTTGAAAGAAAACGTTAAGGAAATTGACCCCGTCAGTACCCTTGCCGAAGCGCGCTCAGCAGTTAAAGCCCATGGCGCCGACTTAATTGTAAGTGCGATGTACTATGAAGACGGAACCGCACTAGAACTTCTTAAATTCATCAAAGAAGATGATGAATTTAAGAGTATTCCATTTATGCTGGTATCTAGTGAAAACCGATTGAGCAAGTTAGAAGAGTTTAAACAAGCTGGTGTCGCCGCTATCCTTCCCAAACCGTTTGAGACTCTTCACTTATCTAGAGCACTAAATGCTAGCCTTGACCTTATAAACCACGATGAATTGGAACTTGATTTATTCGACATACACGATGTTCGAGTGCTGCTAGTCGATGACAGCAAGCTTGCAAGAAATCACATTAGACGCGTACTTGAAGGAATGGGGCTACAGCGAATTCAAGAGGCAGAAAATGGTGCCGCGGCGCTTACTTTGATCAAAGATCAAGCTTTCGATCTTGTTGTGACTGACTACAATATGCCAGAAATGGATGGTAGAGAGTTGTCTGAGTTCATTCGTTTTAACCCAGAAACTACCCACATTCCTATTATTATGGTGACGTCTGAATCGGCAGATAGCGCACACATGGCAAACATTCAGCAAACTGGAGTAAACGCGTTATGCGACAAGCCGTTCGAGCCAAACGAAGTGCGCCAAATGCTTTCCGCACTGCTGGGCAACTAACATTCGACAAGTCCTTTTTAAGTTATCGCCGCTTTTCGTACAAGGATACGGTTTGCGGCAATCTTACTTTTAGTACTTTTTCAAGTCCCTCATATCAAAAACAACTATACATTTTGTAAAAATGGGTTGACACACATGGGGCTTCAACATACATTCAACGTTATGAAACAGAATATAAAGCAAGTAGCATTTTTCTTTTTTGCGTTTACATCCTTTAATTAGGGAGGCGCTGCTACATGCATGAAAACCTCCCACTAGGGAGGTTTTTTTTTAGCAATATTTTTATACGACTCGCACGGGAACGATATGTCAGACAATGCACTAGATACTGTTAGAAAGCGTATTACCGCCTTAGACAGTGAATTACTTAAGCTACTTTCAGAACGCAGAAAATTAACCAACGAAGTTGCTGAGACGAAAATAAAGCATCACATCCCAGTGAGAGATCAAAAGCGCGAAGAACAGCTATTAGTTCGTCTAATAAAAGAAGGGCAAGATATCGGCTTAGACCCTCATTATGTAACACAGATTTTTCACGTTATTATCGAAGACTCTGTTTTGAATCAACAAGCTATGCTTGCAGAGCGCGCTAACCCTGGCAGCACACTGCCATTGAACCGAGTGGCATTTTTAGGTGACAAGGGCTCTTATTCATATTTAGCTACACAAAAGTATTTTTCACGTAGACCTGGGGAGTTACTTGAAATTGGCTGCCAAAGCTTTGCTGAAATTGTTCATAAAGTTGAAAGCACAGAAGCTGACTATGCAGTTCTGCCTATAGAAAATACAACCTCGGGCAGTATCAATGAAGTATACGACCAACTTCAGCATACTCAGCTAAGCATTATTGGCGAGCTTACCCACCCTATTCGCCATACTTTATTGGTAGGAACGAATACCAGTATCGATAAGATTAAAACACTTTATGCGCATCCTCAGGTGTTTACCCAATGCAGCCACTTCTTAGCAGAACTGGGTAACGTTGAAGTGAAAACCATGGACAGCACTAGCTCAGCCATGTTGACGGTTAGCGAGCTAAAGCGCAACGATGTTGCTGCTATAGGAAGTGAAGCTGGCGGTAATCTTTACGGCCTTATGGCAATTAAAAGTAATTTGGCCAACCAAAAAGAAAACCACAGCCGCTTTATCGTTGTGGCACGTAATCCGGTTGTGGTGCCTTTACAGGTGCCGGCTAAAACTACTCTTGTTATGTCTACCGTTCAAAAGCCGGGGGCTCTTGTTGAAGCACTGCTCGTACTTCGAGAAAACAGCATAAATATGACTAAGCTCGAGTCTCGCCCAATGCCCGGTAACCCGTGGGAAGAAATGTTTTACATTGATGTGGAAGGCAACGTAGAAGACGGCCCTGTACAAAACGCCCTTGATGCATTGCGAGGTATTACGCGCTACATCAAAGTGCTGGGATGTTACCCAAGCGAAGAAATTAGTCCAACTAAAGTAGCCGCGGCAAGTGCACTGACTGAATAACACAAAAAAGGCGAGCTCAATTGCTCGCCTTCTTTTTCACTCGATTACTTTACTTATCTCTTAGAAGCTGACCATCATCTGCTTTTAACAGCATTTGTTTGCTATCAACTAAGCACTTTTTCGCATAGTCCCCAAACCATGCCCCCACCTTCATGAACTGCTCGACAAAACCTTTTTTGTCTCCGTTTTCCAGCAACGATAAAGCGATACCAAAACGCTCGTAAAAACGGCGTAGTAGCGCAAAGTTGTCAGGGTTATTGAAGATAATATCGGCATACAGTTGTGGCGATTGGGCAAACAGCCTTCCAACCATTGCCAGCTCTAGCCGATAAATAGGCGAACTAAACATAGTGAGTGATTCTAGGTTAGGGTCTTCACCTTTTAAGTGTTGCCCATACACAAATGTGTTGAAGTGGCGCATGACCTGTATATACGCCATGGCTTGATCGTGCTCTTGTGCGCTTGAGTCATGAATTGTAGCCCCCCAAATTCGCATTTGTTCGACCAGCCAGCTGTATTTTTCCTTATTGCGTCCGTCACACACTACCACCACTTGTTTGATCATGCCTGGTGCATCAGGGCCAAACATAGGGTGCAAGCCAACAACAGGACCGCTGTGCACGGCAAGCATGGCTTCTAGAGGCTTAGCTTTAATACTGGTTATATCTGCGAGCACGCAATCTTTTGGCAGCATAGTTAATTTGCTAATCACGGCTTCTGTTAAATTTATAGGTACTGCAACAACCACTAACGAAGCGCAGCTTAATAGTGATGCTGCCCTACCATTTTCCCAGTCGTCTTTTTCAACTACCGAAACTTTGTAGTTACTTCGTTCGAATAAGCCTACAAACACGCGGCCAAGTGCACCTGCCCCACCAATTACAACGACGTTGTCAGTATCAGGTTTTACGCATCGATACTTGTTATTTTGCGTATGATAAGACTCTCGCATTACACGCCGTAACAAGTCTTCTGTTAAATCGGGGGAGACACCAAGTTCTTCGGCCTGTGCACGGCGTGATGCGATCAATGCTTTCTCACGCTCTGGCACGTAAACTGGCATGCCTGCTTCGGCTTTGATCTGACCCACTTGGGTTGTGATTTGGTTGCGTTTTGCGAGTAACTCGACAAGCTGGGAATCCAGCTCGTCGATACCTTCACGCAGCGTATTTAAGTGCTGCGATAAATCGGCCATTCTGTCTTATCCTTGAATCAAATGGCACGGGGCTTGTGGGCAATATTTATATTGCCCATTAGGCGTCATTTCTTACTAGGCCACCGTGCGCTTATTTTGGCGTAAGGGTAACACAGTTATTAATTTATCTCTGGTTTGAGAGATTAAGTTTTCTGTTGTTTCCCAATCGATACAACCGTCTGTAATTGAAACTCCGTATTCTAGTTCTTCAGGCTTCTTACCTTCCGCTTTTTGGTTACCGGGCTTCAAATGACTTTCCAACATAACGCCAATGATAGACTGATTACCTTCTAGGATTTGATTTACCACATTCTGCGCAACTAACGGCTGGCGGCGGTAATCTTTTGAAGAATTTGCATGGCTACAGTCAACCACTAGTCCCGCAGTTAATCCAGCATCCTGAAGCTCGATTTCGCATTCTGATACACATACTGAATCGTAATTAGGCTGCTTACCGCCGCGCAAAATGATATGGCCATCTGGGTTACCACTAGTACCGATGATACTTACCTGCCCCTGCTTGTTAATTCCCATAAAGCGATGGCCAGAGGCCGCTGACTTAAGTGCGTTGATTGCAATATCTAGGCTGCCATCTGTACCGTTTTTAAAGCCCACTGGCATTGACAGGCCACTGGCCATTTCTCGGTGAGTTTGTGACTCAGAAGTACGCGCACCAATCGCTGCCCAACTAAATAGCTCAGCAAGATATTGCGGGCTAATTGGGTCTAACGCTTCTGTCGCTACGGGTAACTCTAATTCAGCTAACCAAATAAGAAGCTCTCTTGCTTTGCGAAGACCGGTTTCAATATCAAACGTACCGTCAATATGAGGGTCGTTGATTAAACCTTTCCAACCTGTTGTGGTTCGCGGTTTTTCGAAGTAAACGCGCATTACGATAAACAAGGTGTCTTTGCATGACTCGTGAAGTTCTTTAAGCTTAAGCGCATATTCTTTCGCGGCTTCAACATCGTGTATAGAACAGGGGCCACACACAACAAGTAGTCTGTGGTCACGGCGATGAATGATGTCAGATACAATTTTTCTAGACTCAGAAATAGCCTCTAACGCTTTGTCTGACACAGGCAGTTCAGCACTAAGCGCTTCTGGGGTAATAAGTACGTCTTCTGTACTTACGTGAACATTATTTACGGTGTCCTTGATCATGGGAGTTCTCTTACCCTCTTAACTACAAATAAAAAACGGAAAAATAAACGCCAAAAGAGTGTGCAATCTGCATGTAAATTTTATTGTACAACCAGCTTTTCTATATTTCTTTAACGTCGTTGACTTTTTAACAATTTAAGCATAACAGCGCAAGCAATAACGAATAATACTTTGATCTAGTGTCGATTCAAAGCAAGTGAGCATGACTAAATGGCAACACCCCAGACTCAAAGCTCAATTTTTAATCGGCAGTGAGGTTTAATCCTTTTAACGTACTCTCCCGACACTGTAAACGTCTTCCATAAGCATATCGCCAGCCATCCCATTTGATAGTACAGCTATTATTACAAATAACATCTCTATGGCATGTTCAATGCCACTGAAAAAGCTCCAATCCGCGAACATCAACACCGATAATCCCAATTGAGTGACAATGAATTTTATATATATTTTCTTTACTTTTTATCCTCGAAGGAGCTAAGCGAGCTTGCTTAACTGATTCACACCTCCGCGCACCTTAATTTATTTATCTCAAGTTATTAACGGGCATAAATAAGCTAAATTTCTCATTTATTGTCTAGGTTTTGTATGATTGCCACAAAGGAATAATAACGAGAACACAATGCAACATTTAATCATCACCTATACTGGCGACGTCGCTACATTGACCATGACAAATGGTGAAAACCGCCATAACCCTTTATTTGCAAAAGAGATGCTTTCAGCTTTAGAGACTATTAAAAGCAATGAAAGCTGTAAAGCGCTGGTGATTACATCAAACGATGAGAAGTGCTTTAGCTTAGGTATTGATACCGATTGGCTAATGCCGGCCATGAAAGCCGGTCGCACAGATGAAATAAAGCAATTCATGCATGACATGGATGATGTATTTAAAACACTGCTTCTTTACCCGCTACCTGTTATCGCCGCTATCAATGGCCACGCCTTTGGCAATGGAGCAATTTTAGCGTGTGCTTGCGACTTCAGGTTTATGCGCTCAGACAAAGGCTTCTTTTGTTTCCCTGAGGTAGATTTGTCTATTCCCTTTTTGCCGGGAATGATTGAGTTTGTTAAAAAGGCGATGCCTTATTATCGGTTCAACGAAATGAAGCTTTCAGGAAGACGTGTTTCCGGCAAAGAATTAGAGCAAGATCATGTTGTAGAGAAAGCGTACGATAGCCAAGAGAGCTTAGTTGAAGGCGCACTTAATTACGCTAAGACCTTTGATAAAAAGCGAGGCATATTTAGCGAACACAAAAAACGACTGCATAAACATATCATTCACACTATAGACAGCGAAAATAAGCCACTTATAGAAGCCCTATCTCTTATGGCTTAATTATCGATGCGGTACTGGTATTAAATCTTATAAGGCTGTGTAAACCGGGAAGTTAATGCAGCCTTGCGAACTAATATTTATCCACGAAACTACCTATTACTATTTTCTCTTACTACTTTGGCGTCCGTTTTCTGAACAAATCTACATTTACTCCCCAATGAAGTGATGCTATCCGCAATAAAACAGTTACGCCAACGGAGCCCAAAATACACCAAATATAGGGTATAGCCACTGCAAATAGCGCAGCATACGTCAGTCCCCCCGCAAAGCAGGCGCTCGCATAGACATCTCCACGCATAACATAAGGCACTTCCCTGCACACCACGTCCCTTATCAAACCACCGAAGATGCCTGTAGTCATTCCCATGGTTAAGGCAACAATCATCCCAGTACCGCTGATCAAGGCTTTTTCAATGCCTATGACATTAAATATAGCAAGCCCTATTGTATCAATCAGAATGAAATAAAAGTTCGAAGGGGATGGGAAGTAACGTATTAATATCACAGTAACGAAGATCGCACTGTAAGTCGCTAAGAGGTATTCAGAGGTTTCTACCCAGAATATCGGTTTTCCCAAAAGCAGATCTCTTAGCGTGCCTCCGCCAAGCGCGGTCATTACGCCCACAACTACTATTCCGAAACCATTAATATTCTTCTCGTGTCCTAGCAGTGCACCGGAAATAGCGAAGAAGGCAACACCAATAATGCCTAGCACAATAAAATAATCTGAGCTCATTCTTCACTCTATTAAAAAACGTTAATCTTTGTATCCAATGAAAAAGAAAAAGGATCGAATTTCAGGCACAAAAAAGCCCGCTGGAAGCGGGCTTTTTCGAAGTTAACAATAACGCAAGGATTAGTAATCTTAGTTAAGCTTCTCTTTGATACGTGCAGATTTACCTGAACGCTCACGTAGATAGTAAAGCTTAGCACGACGAACCGCACCGCGACGTTTAACTTCAATTGAAGAAACTGCCGGGCTGTGTGTTTGGAACACACGCTCAACGCCTTCGCCGCTAGAAATTTTACGCACGGTAAAAGACGAGTGCAGACCACGGTTACGCTTAGCGATAACAACACCTTCATATGCCTGAAGACGCTCTTTGTCACCTTCGGTAACGCGAACTTTAACAACTACTGTGTCACCTGGACCAAACGCAGGAACATCAGTCTTTAGCTGTGCTTCTTCGATTTTTTTGATGATATCTTGACTGACTTTGCTCATCATATCCTCTCGTCCTAGTTAACTGTCATCTTGCTGCAGTTGCGCTTGGAATAATTCAAGCAAACGCTGCTGCTCCTCAGTCAGAGCTAGGTGATTTAACAATTCAGGGCGACGCTGCCAGGTTCTACCTAATGACTGCATCAATCGCCACTGCCTAATTTTTTCATGGTCCCCACTTAACAACACCTCAGGTACCTTTTGACCATCAAGTATTTCGGGCCGCGTATAATGCGGACAATCCAAAAGACCGTCAGTGAAAGAATCTTCAACTGCTGAAGCTTTATGCCCCAACACGCCAGGAACTAATCGAGCAACCGCGTCCATAAGGACCATTGCTGGCAGTTCACCGCCGCTTAGCACGTAATCACCAATAGAGACTTCTTCATCTACATGGCTTTCTATTACCCGCTCGTCGATGCCTTCATATCGGCCGCAAATTAAAATTGTGCGGTCAATGTTAGCAAGGCGCTGCACGCCTGCTTGGTCAAGGGGTTTCCCTTGTGGTGATAAGTAGATCACCTTACTTTTTTCGCCACCTACTTTCTTGGCAGCTTGTATTGCGTCGGTTAGCGGTTTTACCATCATCAGCATACCGGGGCCGCCTCCATAGGGGCGATCGTCTACTGTACGATGGCGGTCATGTGTAAAGTCACGGGGGTTGAAGGTGTCAACCGATACCGTTCCAGACTTAACAGCTCGTCCTATCACACCCTGTTGGGTAAAAGGGGCAAACATATCTGGAAACAGGCTAACAACGCCAAACCACTTTTCCGGTGTCACTTAAAACCCCGGGTCCCAGTCAACTTTAATGACCTTCGCTTCTTTATCTACCTCTTGTACGACTTCGTCGAACACAAAAGGTAATAGTCTTTCTTTTTGACCAAAAGCATCGCCTACATTCGCTTTAACGTGGATCACGTCGTTAGCACCTGTATTAAACACTTCTTTCACCACACCTAAGTCGTAACCTTGCGTTGTTACTACTTTCATGCCGGTGAGCTCACGCCAATAAACCCCTTCGTCGCCTAAATCAGGCAGCTGTGAAGCATTTATGTTGATATCCAAGTTTTTGATGCGCTCGGCATCATCTCGACTATCAACGCCCACAATTTTTGCAACGAGGCTTTTACCGTGCGGTCGCCACTGGTCAATTTGGTATTCCTTTTCATCGCCAAGAAACCATGGCGCGTACTCAAAAATACCTTCTGGCGTTTCTGTATAGCTGT
Organism: Pseudomonadota bacterium; assembly: GCA_034190055.1. Classification (GTDB taxonomy): domain Bacteria; phylum Pseudomonadota; class Gammaproteobacteria; order Enterobacterales; family Alteromonadaceae; genus Alteromonas. Next base: position 29,702 of record JAXHTT010000026.1, read on the forward strand.
TGATTTTGACCCAACCTTTAACACCGTACGGTGCGCCAATTTTGCCAACAATCACTTTGTCAGACGCTAGACTCATCTATACCACCAGTTAATAACAGCTTACGCTGCAGATTTTTTCGCTTCTTTTACCAAGCTAGAAACGCGATCTGATAAGCTCGCGCCTACGCCAACCCAGTATTCAACACGCTCTAGATCTACGCGAAGACGTTCCGCTTGACCTTGTGCAGTTGGGTTGAAGAAACCGATGTTTTCAATGAAACGACCGTTTCTTGCACGACGGCTATCAGCCACCACTAGTTGATAAAATGGACGCTTTTTCGCGCCACCACGCTGTAAACGAATAGTAACCATAAATGCCTCAAACTCGTTGTAGCGTTACCGTTAACTTAAGCCTTCATTTAACGACTAAAAATTAGACGCCAATTGGAAGGCCGCCGAATTATACGGATATCACCGCCCAATGCAAGTAAAAGTCTTGTTTAACTTATAATATTTAGTAGGTGGCTCACGATCAGAACAACGCAAAGAAGACACAGTTTGAACACATCCCATTTCTCTTAACGACGGTGATAGATAGTGCAAGGTTACACTTGCGTCATTCTTTCATCAGCTCTGCCTTTGCTGACCGCTTAACCAAAACCCTGAATTCTTCACTCAAGTTAACGCTACATATGTTTAGCTTGGTCAATTTAGTACGTTACTCGTCTATTGCTCCACTCAATTCTCATCCCAGCGTAAATACTGCAGCTGTAGTCGCATTGGTCACGTCCAATGTACATGCTTTACCGTATAATTTAGTTTTCAATGTCAAATGGCACTGTAAATACAGTGCTGTAAACAAGTAATGCAAGCAACGAGGTAATTTTGACGACACCGCTACCAACCGTATCAACAAAGCAAGTCTTACAGTGGATAGGCTCTCATTTACTTCAATATAAAATGCGAGTTGTAGGCGCTGTCATTGCCCTTTTTACTGCAGCTATCGCATGGCTTCTGCTTGGACAAGGCATTAAATACGCGATAGATAGCGGCTTTATCGAAAATGCTGCCGACACCTTAAACAAAGCAACGGTTATGGTACTTGCTATAACCATCATCGCCTGTTTGGCAACTTATGCGCGCTTTTACTTAATGACTTGGCTTGGCGAACGGGTTAGCGCTGACATTAGAAACCAAGTATATGCGCATCTTCTCTCGCTTCCGCCGTCATTTTTCGCAGAGCTTCGAACAGGAGAAGTCATTTCTCGATTTACCAGCGACACAACAATCATCCAAACAGTTGTGGGAATGAGTTTATCCATGACGCTACGTTCTATTGTCACCTTCGTAGGTGCATTGGCGTTAATGACCTTTTCCAGCCCACTGCTAACATTTTGTGTGATTGTGGCCGTACCTGCAGTATTGGTGCCTATCAAGGTACTCGCGCCTCAAGTGCGTCGTTATGCAAAAGCAAGCCAAGATAAAGTGGCAGACCTGGGCGCGCGTATTGATGAAAGCTTACATGAAATAATGACCGTACAAGCTTACACCGCTGAAAATGCTGAGCGCCTGCATTTTTCGAGAAAAGTTGAGCTTGCCATGGACGTAGCCAAAAAGCGCATTCATTACCGTTCACTGTTGATTGGCTGCATTATGTGTATCAGCATGACAGCTATCATTTTTATTGCCTGGGTAGGCGCTAGGCAAGTACTCGACGGAAACATGACGGTAGGCGAGCTTTCAGCCTTTCTTTTCTATGCCGTGATGGCTGGCGGCAGTGTGGCCACAATTAGTGAAGTCATAGGCGAAGTACAGCGTGGTGTGGGGGCAAGCGAACGATTGTACGAACTATTTACTACTGAGTCAGCTATCAAACCTTTATCAGATGAGGCGAGGAAAATTACCGAGCCTGAGCACGCAGAAGAATCTAACCTTAAAGAGGCTGAAAATAAGATTTCAATTTCAAAGGCTGCCCCTAGAATTCAGTTGGACAAGGTCAGCTTTGCATATCCAGATAGTAAACCTTTGTTTGATAACTTGAACATTGATATACAAGCCGGAGAAC
>JAXHTT010000260.1:0-2774 GCA_034190055.1 Pseudomonadota bacterium
GGGTCTAAAACTTTCAAATCAAGCATTACAGTTTCTTTTACATCATAGTGAACGCGACTTAAAAAGTCTCATGTCTTTACTAGCCCGTTTAGACACACGCTCACTCCAAGAACAAAAGCGCCTGTCGGTGGGCATGGTTAAGCGTGAGCTTAACCTAAGTTAGCCGAAGCGTGAGCTTAACCTATGTTAGCCGAAGCGTGAGCTTAACCTAAATTAGCTAAAGCGTGAGCTTGACGTGAATTATCAAATGCGTACATTGACAAGCTACACATCAACTAATGCTTTGCTTTCTTACTGTGGTGCCTAGAAGTAGCAGCAAACTCTTCAGCCAATGTCATCGAATTGAGACTAGGAGTTATCTTTTGCCCCTTACTGCCTTGTATGAGTACATCATTATTGTTCGGTTTCTCATTCGGATTGGTGCTAGATGCAGATTCACGCCATGTCACATCGTCAGGAAGAGAGTAGGGCTCTGGTAACGAAGCTTGTATAGCGGGCACATTGAGTTCGGGGAAGATCCTACTCACTACATAGTCTACGCGCTGTGTAACGTTATCATCACTCACGCGATTTCGTTGGGCCCAAGTAGGGATAAAGCTGCTGTCTTCAATGGTTTCACGCGTGAAAACTCCTACATCGGCTTCTGCATCAAGCCGATGAAGCATCATAAATCGCTCAAACAAGGTGGCGAGATCTTCGCGCTCTGTAAAATAGGAATAAAAAGCCACGGCGCCGTCCTCTTCGAACCAATTTGCAACCTGTAGTGAAGTATAATCGCGCTGCCTATTTGACGCAGTTGCACCGGCGTATCTCACATCAGCAAGTGCGTGTAGCTGAGAAGATGTTAATGGCAGAGATGACGTCAGCCCTGTTGAAATAGGAGAAGTATCGTCATAAGAGGAAAGGGGGCTCGCGTTGCTGCTAAGTTGCTGCCACTCTGTGTAATCAAAAAAATCATTGGCATGTGCCAGTTCATGATAAAGCAAATAACTCAGTGCAGCCTCCACATCTTTTGCGTCACGGGTTTGTCTGTCAACAACATCGGATGCACTGATAATTGGGAAATAGTAAGACCCGTCTTTTATGTAACGCCAAGACGTTATGAAATCCAAATCCCCACCAAAGCCACTTCTATAATCAGGACGTGTATTCAAGGTGTCGCGCTCTTGCGGTGTGCGCCAAAAATTGTTGGCATCTAAATATATGGCGCCTGTAGCAACCCAATAAAATGAAGGTCTGATGTCGTATGAAATGACTACGGCATTGGTTGCACGCAGAAGCTTTAACATGTCGTCACGGGTTGCTGATGTTTCTAGAAATGATTTAAACGCATCACCCATCCAAGGGTGCGAAACATATGTTCTATCTAAAATGTCATCAATAGTCGGGTTTTCAGCTAATTGGCCAATCAACGGAAGCCGAGAAAAGCTGCAGCTACTTGATACTTCGTTATTATAAACACAGTCAGCTAATGCATCAGCAAAGGGGCTATTGGGACGGTAAGGCTGCATATGAGCGCTTACAGTTTCAGGAACACTTGTTTCATCATCAACAAAATAGCCGCTGCGGTCAATCTCGATGTCTTTTACTAAAACTTGCGCAGTGTCGGTGAGTACTTCACCATTTGAAAGCGTAACCACGCTTTCGATTTCTACAACGGAGTCGCTGTTAACGCTAGGAGCCTGAAAATAGATGGAATGAGAGTAGTCTCCATCATCATAATCGAAACTATCGACCGTGGCCCCTGAACTCTGACGCCATGCAATGTCAGTAATAGTCAAGTCTTGTGTATTTACAGTATCGACCCGCAAAGAGACTCTGCCGCCTTCTGATGCCTCGTGACCTAACCGCAACGCAGCCAGAGCCGCTGTGTTTTCGCTTACTTCTAAGGTCAATGTGTCGGAAAGTGTCGAGCCGTCCTCTAGACTTACGTTTACCGAAATATCGAAGTTGCCAGCGGAGGTTACGTCAAACCCAATCGCTTGGGTGTGGGCGTTGAGAGGCTGCTCTGATATACCTGAAACTTGCCAGTTTATGTCGGTTATTGCAATGCCGTTAGGGGCTGCAACTGCGAAGTCGACAGCGTCACCGACGAGCGCGGAAGACGAACCTGAAATGCTTATTGTTGGGGGCGAAGATGGCGCACTTGGAACTGAATTATCGCTAGAACCTCCACCGCAAGAGGTAAGTGATATACTACAAATTAGTATCAGTGAGATTTCAGATAAACGCTGCGTCATTTCAACCTCCTCAACGCGCACATTGCCTTCGCATATACTCGATATATACCGCCCACGTGCGTTTTTGTTACGGGCCGCAGTGTCTCATTGAAACCATAAGATGTTTACTGCTGGCCTTGTTCAAAACGCGCTTTTTCTTCCTTCATTTCTTCTTTAAGCTTTTTGAGACCCAGGCCCAATTCACGACCACGTTTTCTCGCAAATGCGCTACACCCAACGAACATACCGGTACACAACACAATCTCTACTACCGCGTACCAACGTTCAGCAGGTACTGCGTAGGCAACGGTACACCCGTGAATAAGGTAAAATAAGACAACAAAATTCGCCCACGCGTGGGTATATGGCTTACCTTTTAATACGCCCCAATAGGGTAACAGCAAAGGTAAAATATAAAATAAAGCAATGAATACTGGAGAGTAAGTATGTTCTTTAGTAAATGTAAATTGCCAAAGCGTTATCCATATGATTAACCCAGTGTGACTAATAAGTGCTAGATAGCGAAAGAAACGCGTATCTGGTGCCATGTTTATT
>JAXHTT010000261.1:0-2766 GCA_034190055.1 Pseudomonadota bacterium
GCCAATAAAAAATCACTTGGTAGCTTATGAAGTAAGTGGTTCAAATATCTTCATCGTGCGCGTTTTGCACGAAAGTATGGATACGATTTCCAGATTGTCGGTGAGCCCTCAGCCGTCGAAGTGACTAGGAATAAGTAATTGTTTAACCACATCGCACTTTATTAACGGCACGTCTGTTCACTAAATAGCAATTCTCCAACTCAGAGCAGCAAATGCTATAGACTATATGTTTTCGATTTTCCGGAACCCCTTTCATATTGTGCTGTATAGCTCTAGTTTCGGTTTATATAGGTTTGCTTAAGTGTTATCGCAGTAGCTAAAAGCAGTAACGTCAATAGCCAAACACCTAACTCTTGCAGGTGGTAATACGGTGTAAAGCCACGAGTTGCCACAACTGGCGCTGAAATATTACCGGCCATGAATTGAGGTAGGCGAGTTGTTACTTCGCCTTTGTGGTCTATAAAGGCCGTAATGCCATTATTCGTAGCCCTAACCACAGGGCGCCCCAACTCAAGAGCACGCATTTGCGCTATTTGCAGATGCTGAGCGGGGCCGTGAGAATGTCCAAACCACGCATCGTTGCTCACGGTAATGATCATGTCTGTATCTTCATATACATTTGCCATCACTTGATGGGGAAACGCAATTTCAAAACAGATAGCTGGTGCTAGGTGGATACCATTAGCTTCAAGATTTGCCTGCTGATAATCACCGCGAGAGAATGACGACATAGGCAAATCGAATAGAGGGGCCAGAGGGCGAAGCCAGTCTTCAAAAGGTACAAACTCACCTACCGGTAATAGGTGGTGCTTTGAAAAGCGGTTATTGTGAAAATATTGGTAATCAGGGTATGTAGCATCTTCCGTGCGCTTACCAAGCACAATGAGATTATTCCATGCCTCGTCAGTTTCCCAGTTATAGTTAACAATACCAGTAATAAGCGCGGTGTTTTCTTTAAAAGCTCTTTCGTTAACTTTGGCAAGATAAGGTTGGGCTAAAGGCTCAAGCTTAGGAACGGCCGCTTCTGGCCAAATAATTAGGTCGTTACCCCATAGGCTTTCGGTTAGCTTCCAGTAGGTGTCCATGGTTGGGCCATCTTGCTCTGGCACCCATCGCAAGCTTTGCGCAATATTGCCTTGGGCCATGCCTACAGAATAGGTTTTGTTTGGAGTTACCCAAGTATGTTGTTTAAGCAGGTAGCCGCTAGTAAACAAGCACAGCGCAACCAGCACTGCGTTGGCGAAAGTTCGCTTATTGTGAATTAACGCAAATAGGGTAGCGCTAATAACGATAAGCGCGCTTATACCCGTTTCCCCAATAATAGGCGCAAAACCAGACAGTGGACTTTCTAGCTGGCTATAGCCTAAAGATAACCACGGAAAGCCACTTAGCATCCAGCTTCGCAACCACTCGGTCACAACCCAGAAAAAAGGCAGTGCCATGGGCCACAATTGGGGAGAGAAATACTTGGCAGTGAATTTGGTGGCAAGCGCTGGGTATAGCGCTAAGTAACCACAAAGCAATGCCATTAAGGCAATGGAGCCGATAAGAGGTAGCCCACCAAAGTCGGCGATACTTACGTGTACCCAGCTTATACCAGCGCCAAACCAGCCTGCACCAAATAACCACCCAGCTATAAACGGTCGATGTTTCAGCTTGATAACTTGACGTATAGCAAGTGCGAGGGCAGGAACAGTTAAAAGCCACATATTAAATGGGGCAAAAGCCAGCGTTAAACTTGCGCCGCTTAACACAAGAAGAGAATGGGGGATAAACCGTTTCAGCATAGAAGTCATCTGATGGTGGTTGATAGGTTTTGTTTTACACAGGGTAAGCGCTTAAAAATTCGCGCTACCCTGTGCTGAAATAAACGTTATTGTGACGACGTCTCTATTCCAATGAAGGCACTGAAACCTTAAGTTGAATAAGTCGGCGCTTATCAGAGTTAGTCACTTTAAACTGAACATCTCCAATGGTGATTTCATCATTGGTTTCAGGCATATGACCAAACGCTTTAAGCACAATACCACCAATGGTATCGGCTTCTTCTTCGCTAAATTTGGTTTCAAAAAACTCGTTAAAGTCATCCACTGGGGTTAACGCTTTAACCGAGTATGTCGATTTATTTAATGGGCGAATATCATCGGTACCGTCTTCTTCGGTATCGTACTCATCTTCAATTTCACCCACGATAATCTCTAGAATATCTTCGATAGTCACCAAGCCAGATACACCGCCGTATTCGTCTACAACAATGGCCATGTGATAGCGCTGTTGGCGGAATTCTTTAAGTAGAACGTCAACCCGTTTGCTCTCTGGAACAATAACCGCAGGTCGCAGAATATCTTTTAAATTGAATTCTTTTTCTGCGTTGAAAGCAAATGCGAGGAGATCTTTAGCAAGCAAAATACCTTCAATATGGTCTTTATCTTCACTAATAACAGGGAAACGGGAGTGAGCAGATTCAAGCATTAAAGGCAGGAATTCTTCTACCTTCTTCTCTACATCGATAGTGGTCATTTGAGCGCGAGGGATCATAATATCTCTCACTCGCATTTCATTTACCCCAATAACCCCTTCAATCATTTCTCGGGTTTGTGGGTCAATAATTTCATTTTGTTCAGCATCAGTAATAACCGATACTAACTCTTCTTTACTTTTCGGCTCGCCAGAAATCGAATTTTTTAGTTTATCTAACCAACTCTTGCCTGAGGAGCCGTTGGTAGAGTGAGGATTATCGTCGCTCATAATGTCCGTTTAATTGTT
>JAXHTT010000262.1:0-2710 GCA_034190055.1 Pseudomonadota bacterium
AGCGTCAAGCTCCATGTTTTCCTCAATTTACATGATGACTGCATGGCCAAAGCATAGGAAGAATTTTTCTGTGCGCTAAGGCTTGCCTGAAATAAAAGCGGTAGTTTACACGAGTGACAGATATAAGGGCTAGCCTAGATAGCTGATATTGACAAATTTTCTAGCAAATATTAGTTTTTTTTTCAGGTGGGAATATGTTTGCAATGCAGTTTTGGGGACAGAAAAACGAAAAAAGGCGAGCATCCTGCTCGCCTTTTTCCGAAAGAACTTAAACTTAATTAGTTAATAATTAAGCTAATGCGCCTTTAGCCGCTTCGACTAGTGCGCTGAAAGCTGCTTTGTCATGTACTGCGATGTCGGCAAGGATCTTACGATCGATTTCAACAGACGCTTTCTTCAAACCGTTAATGAAACGGCTGTATGACATACCATTTTGACGAGCAGCAGCATTGATACGTGCAATCCATAGTTGACGGAATTGACGCTTGCGCTGACGACGGTCACGGTAAGCATATTGACCAGCTTTAGTTACAGCTTGTACCGCTACGCGATATACACGTGAACGTGCGCCGTAATAACCTTTTGCCTGCTTGAGGACTTTTTTGTGACGAGCACGTGCGATAGTGCCGCGTTTTACTCTAGCCATTAATCAGTCTCCTAAGTCTTATACGTAAGGCAACATGCGCTGAACCAATTTGGTATCAGAGTCATGAACCAGTTTTTTGCCACGAAGGTGACGTTTACGCTTAGAGCTCTTCTTAGTCAGAATGTGACGTAAGTGAGACTGTTTGCTTTTAAAGCGGCCAGAACCCGTTTTCTTAAAACGTTTGGCGGCACCGCTTACAGTTTTCATTTTAGGCATTGCTAAAACTCCGCATTGTTTAATATCGGTATTTTTCGTGTTGCAGTCACTTCATACCGGCTAATGTTTAGCAGCAAGGTGTTTAAGGGTGCAGATTCCTTAAAACTTTAGACCGTTACTACTTCTTATTTGGGGCTAGCACCATGATCATCTGACGGCCTTCCACACGACGTGGGAAAGACTCGCATGTAGCGATATCTTCCAAATCACCTTTTACGCGATTTAGTAGATCGATACCGATGTCTTGGTGCGCCATTTCACGACCGCGGAAGCGGATCGTAACTTTGGCTTTATCACCACCTTCAAGAAAGCGACGCAGGTTGCGCAGTTTTACCTGGTAATCGCCTTCATCAGTGCCAGGGCGAAATTTAATCTCCTTGACCTGAATTTGCTTCTGTTTTTTCTTCTGCTCTTTTTGAGCTTTACTTTTTTCGAAGAGGAATTTGCCATAGTCCATAACTTTACAGACTGGCGGCTCGGCATTCGGACTGATTTCTACTAGATCTAGGCTCGCATCTTCAGCGGCACGCGTAGCATCTGCTAGCGAAACCACACCAACCTGTTCACCGTCTTTGCCAATTAATCTTACTTCTCTGGCTTTAATCTCATCGTTAATGCGGGCTTTGTCGCCCTGAGCCTTGTTGTTAGCGCCTTTAATGTGCTATTCCTCCAAACATTTAATTCTTTTGTCTGCTTCTGGGTTGGTCGATTGACCTAAAGTAAAACCAAAAGCAGACACCTTACTTGTGCATTATACACAAATTGCTCAACTATTTAATTGTCTTTTCTACAACTTCTTGTTGAGCCATGGCAATAAAGTCTTCCAGGCTCATTTTGCCTAGGTCGTCGCCGCGACGAGAGCGCACTGCTACTTCGCCCGCTTCCATTTCTTTATCGCCCACAACTAGCATATATGGAATACGCTTTAATGTGTGCTCGCGGATTTTAAAGCCGATCTTCTCATTTCGCAAGTCAGACTTTGCTCTAAACCCTAAATCTTGCAGTTTTTTTACACAATTTGATGCGTAATCAGCTTGTTTGTCAGTAATATTCATTACTACAACCTGCTGAGGTGCTAACCAAAGTGGGAAGAAACCTGCAAATTCTTCGGTCAAAATACCAATGAAGCGTTCTAGTGAACCCAAAATAGCGCGGTGAATCATTACCGGTACTTTGCGCTCGCCATCTTCAGCTACATAAGTAGAGCCTAAACGACCTGGCATTGAGAAATCTAGCTGTACGGTTCCGCACTGCCATGCACGGTCTAAGCAATCGTGCAGCGTAAACTCAATTTTCGGCCCGTAGAACGCACCTTCGCCAGGCTGATAATCGAATTCGATATCATTGGCTTTAAGTGCTTCCGCAAGCGCAGCTTCAGATTTATCCCAAATCTCGTCAGCACCTACACGCTTTTCAGGGCGGGTAGACAGCTTAACTTTGATATTTTCAAAACCAAACGCTGCGTATGTCTCATATACCATCTTAATACAGTCACTTACCTCTTGTAGGATCTGTTCTTCTGTACAAAAAATATGAGCATCGTCTTGCGTAAAGCCTCGAACACGCATAAGACCGTGTAGTGCGCCCGATGGTTCGTTACGGTGACAGCAGCCAAACTCCGCCATTTTTAGCGGTAAATCGCGGTACGATTTCAAACCTTGGTTGAAAATTTGTACGTGACCTGGGCAGTTCATCGGCTTAACAGCATATTCACGCTTTTCAGATTCAGTGGTGAACATGTTTTCTGCGTACTTGTCCCAGTGACCCGATTTTTCCCAAAGCGTACGGTCCATCATTAATGGGCCTTTTACTTCGTCGTAGCCGTATTCGCGAAGCTTCTTACGCACA
>JAXHTT010000263.1:0-2627 GCA_034190055.1 Pseudomonadota bacterium
GTAGTGAGTAAGAAAACGTCATTGTCTATTGAAGAGATTATCGAATTGCACACTAGCACGACTTATAAAGTATACGCAGTGGGTTTTTCTCCGGGCTTTGCCTACATGGGTGATATTCCAGAAGCGCTCAAATGTGCGCGGCTAGGCACACCGCGCAAACGGGTACCCAAAGGTGCGGTTGCAATCGCTGATAGGCAAACTGCCGTTTATCCCAGTGAATCACCAGGAGGCTGGAACCTATTGGGACTTACGGCATTTGACACGCTCATTCACAGCGAAGAGCAAAGTGAAGCGCGGTTAAAAGTAGGTGATGTCGTTAAGTTCGTTTCGGTTACTGAACGAGAATACAAAGCAGGATTGCAGGTTGAACGATGAGAATTGAAGTACTCAACAAAGGACTGTTTAGCCTTATCATTGATAGCGGACGGGTAGGGCGACAACGGGATGGTTTTTGTGAATCTGGTCCCATGGATAGTAACGCCTATGATTGGGCCAATTTTCTAGCCTTCAATTTAGATGGCACGCCTTGCATTGAAGCCATAGGGGAAATGCAATTGCAGGTAAACGAAGATTGTATAATTGCTGTTACCGGAAGGGAGACCACACTCGATATAGATGGAATACAGAGCGCGCCTTATCAAAGCCAACAGGTATCGGCAGGCGCCGTTATCACATTTGGTAGCACACTACTTGGTAGTAAAGCTTACTTAGCAATAGGTGGAAACTGGCTAGTGCCCAAAGCAGTGGGCAGTGCTTGTACCGTTGTTCGTGAAAAGTTAGGCGGGTTAGATGGCAAGGGAAGCGTGTTAAGAGAAGGCGACACTATTGAGGTTTTAGCTAACACAAGAAACCAGGATAGCGCTAAAATGCGCACGCTTGCGCAGCAACATATCGATGATTATGGATTCTTAGAGTCTATTCGTGTGATCCCTGGTTATCAGTTTTCTAGCTTTAGCAAAGTTGCGCTGCGTACGTTTGAAACCAGTAGCTATACGGTTTCATCGTCTATAGACCGAATGGGGTTTAGGCTTACCGGCGAACCAGTTTCCGCCGAAATAGAAAACATGCGTTCTGAGGCAATACATTTAGGTGCAATTCAGGTGCCTGGTGACGGGCAGCCAATTGTGATGATGCGTGACAGGCAAACATTGGGGGGCTACCCTAAACTTGGCTGTGTAAGCCCCTGTGATATAAGTCGCTTGGCCCAAGCCGTGCCAGGTGAAAAAGTGAATTTCGTATTTCAAAACGAAGAAGAAGCAAGGGCAGACTGGCTATTAATGACAAGTAGACGTCGCCGATTACAAGGAGAAATATTGTGACGATTGCGTTTTTAAACGGTGAGTATATGCCTCTTTCTGAGGCTAAGATTTCTCCAATGGATAGAGGTTTTCTTTTTGGTGACGGTATTTATGAAGTTATCCCTACCTATTCTGGTAACGCAGTAGGGTTTAAAGGCCACATCTCACGTATGTCGCAAGGCCTTGAAGCGATAGAAATCACCAACCCGTATACGGCAGAAGAGTGGCAAACCATTTTGTCCAACTTAGTTGAGAAAAACAAAGTGTTTATTGAAAGTGGAAATATAGGCGTTTATTTCCATGTGAGTCGAGGCACCGATACAAAACGTTTTCACGCATACCCCAAGAATATTGCGCCAACTGTATTTGGCTTCGCTTTTGAAATAGCGCCACCTCAGCCTACTGCTAAAACTGATGCTAAGCCTTTCAAAGTTGCGCTTCAACAGGATAAAAGATGGCAGCGCTGCCATATTAAATCAACTTCCTTGTTAGGTAACGTTATGCACTATCAAGCAGGTGTCGATGCTGGTGTTAACGAAACTATTTTGTACAACAGTGAAGGCATGATAACTGAGGCAAGTTCGTGCAACGTATTTATGGTGAAAGACGGGTGTATATCTACGCCGCCCTTGAACCATGAATTGCTTCCCGGTATTACTCGCGCCATTGCTATAGAGGCATTCAAACAAGCTGGGTTGGTGGTGACAGAAACCTGGTTTAGTAAAGATGATTTGCTAGCTGCCGATGAGGTTTGGTTAACGTCGTCAAGCAAAGAAGTTGCCCCTGTAGTTGAAGTAGAGGGCAAGAAGATAGGCTCTGGAGAAGTAGGCGATATATGGGAAAAGGCAATCAGTGCCTACCATGCCTATAAGTTTCAAGCGTAATAAACTGAAAAGGCCCGCTTGACGAAGCGGGCCTTTTGCTAAACAAAAATTGCTTTTTAATCAGGAGCGTTGTCGCAGTTACCGTCAGTACATTCGCCATACAGGTAAAGGCTGTGATGAGTAAGCTTCATCTTATGCTGCTTAGCAATCATCTCTTGACGTTCTTCGATAATCTCATCTTCAAACTCGATCACTTTGCCACACTTCAGACACACAAGGTGGTCGTGGTGATCCTTATGGCTTATTTCAAATACTGACTTCCCACCTTCAAAGTGGTGGCGGTTCAAAATACCTGCATCATCGAATTGGTTTAACACTCGGTAAACTGTAGCAAGGCCAATTTCTTCACCTTGTTCAATTAGTACTTCTTGGTTGAATGCGTGAAGTGCTTGGGCTGTTTGCCATGTATTCGAGTTTACCAACATTACTGGCAGGCCCGTTTCCA
>JAXHTT010000264.1:0-2614 GCA_034190055.1 Pseudomonadota bacterium
ACTAACATCCTGGCCAATGCCGAAGGAGATGATAATGATATACACAGGCAAAAGTCTTTCCGTCAGCCTGTTAGATGACGGCTTTGCTGAGCTGGTATTCGACGCCCAAGGTTCAGTAAACAAGTTCGACCGCCAAACGGTAAGCGAACTTGACGAAGCAACAAAAGCCCTAGTCGCCAAAGGCGATGTTAAAGGCTTGGTAGTACGCAGCGCTAAACCTGCATTTATTGTGGGTGCTGACATCACCGAGTTCACTGGCTTATTCGCCATGGAAGACGCTGAAGTACTAAACTGGGTTGCCAATACTTCACAAGTATTCGACCGCTTCGAAGACTTACCTTTCCCTACCATCGCTGCAGTTAATGGCTTTGCGCTAGGTGGTGGTTGTGAGATGGCATTGGCGTGTGACATGCGTATTGCAGACACCACGGCTTCAATTGGTTTACCAGAAGTTAAACTAGGCCTAATGCCTGGTTTTGGTGGTACGGTTCGTTTACCTCGTCTTATTGGCGCAGATAACGCATTAGAGTGGATGACTACTGGCCGTGACAGAAAAGGCGCGAAAGCCCTTGCTGAAGGTGCGGTTGACGCAGTTGTAGCACCAGAAGCACTGGTTGAAGGTGCGCTTTCAATGGTGAAAGACGCAGCTGACGGTAAACTTGACTGGCAAGCACGTCGTGCGGTTAAGAAAGCCCCACTACAGCTAAACAAAAACGAAGCTATGATGAGCTTCTCTACTGCGCAAGCCATGGTATTTGCACAAGCTGGTAAACATTACCCAGCACCGCACAAAATGGTTGAGACAGTACAAAAAGCAGCTGGCCTAGACCGTGACGGCGCACTTAAGCTTGAAAACGAAGGCTTTGTAGCGCTTGCGAAAACAGACGCTGCGAAAGCACAAATTGGTATTTTCCTTGCCGACCAGCTAGTTAAGAGCAAAGGCAAGAAGCAAGCGAAAGCGGCGACTAAGCAATCTAAACTTAACGCTGTACTAGGTGCAGGCATCATGGGTGGCGGTATTGCATACCAAAGCGCTGTGAAAGGCACACCGGTAGTCATGAAAGACATTAACCAAGGTGCACTAGACCTTGGCCTTTCAGAAGCGGCAAAAATTCTTGGCAAAGGCATGAAGCGCGGTAAAGTCGATGCGACTAAAATGGCGCAAACACTTAACGCTATCACCCCTACCCTTGAGTACAGCACGCTTAAAGATGCAGACCTTGTTATTGAAGCGGTTGTAGAAAACCCGAAAGTAAAAGGTATTGTGCTTAAAGAAGTAGAAGACAATGTAGCGGACGACGCTATCATCACTTCAAACACTTCTACTATCTCTATCAATCAGCTAGCTGAAAGCTTAGACAAGCCAGAGCGCTTCTGTGGTATGCACTTCTTTAACCCAGTGCACCGCATGCCGCTTGTTGAAATTATTCGTGGCGAGAAAACGTCTGAAGAAACCATTAATGCAGTAGTAGCCGCTACCCTTAAAATGGGTAAAACCCCGATTGTGGTTAACGACTGCCCAGGGTTCTTGGTAAACCGCGTATTGTTCCCATACTTTGCGGGCTTCAGTAAGCTTCTTATCGACGGCGCAGACTTCGTTGCAGTTGATAAAGTAATGGAAAAAATCTTCGGCTGGCCTATGGGCCCAGCTTACCTAATGGACGTTGTAGGTATTGACACTGGCGATCACGCAGCAGACGTGATGGCTGCGGGTATTCCAGAGCGTATGGCGCGCCTAGACAACGACCCGGTAACTCTGTTCTATAAAGAAGAGCGTTTAGGTCAGAAAAACGGTAAAGGTTTCTACAACTACGGTGTTGATAAGCGCGGCAAGCCGTCGAAAACACCAGCTGAAGAAGCATACGCACTAATGGCACCTCACGTAGCTGAGAAGACAGACTTTGAAGCTGACGACATTATTGCACGCCTTATGATCCCTATGGCAAACGAAGCAATTCGCTGCCTAGAAGAAGGCATTGTAGATAGCGCAGCAGAAGCAGATATGGCGCTACTTTACGGCTTAGGTTTCCCTCCATTCCGCGGTGGTATTTTCCGTTGGATTGAAACCATTGGCTTGGCGAACTTTGTTGCTATGGCAGACAAGTACGCTGAACTTGGTCCAATTTACCAGATTTCAGATGGCGTTCGTGAAATGGCCGCTGCTGGTAAATCCTATTTCGCATAAGACCCGGAGGAAAAACTAATGAAAGAAGTGGTCGTAATCGATTGCGTACGTACCCCTATGGGTCGTTCAAAAAACGGTGTTTTCAGAAATGTGCGTGCAGAAGACCTATCTGCAGCACTAATGACCGCGCTATTAGAGCGTAACCCTGGCGTAAACCCAGCGGAAATTGAAGACATCATTTGGGGCTGTGTTCAGCAAACTAAAGAACAAGGCTTCAACGTTGCACGTAACGCGCAACTGCTAACACAAATTCCACGCACAACTGGCGCGGTAACGGTAAACCGTTTATGTGGTTCATCAATGCAAGCCCTTCACGATGCAACAAGCGGCATCATGAGCGGCCGTGGTGACATTTACATGATTGGTGGTGTTGAGCACATGGGTCACGTACCGATGAACTACAACATCGACTTCCATCCTGGACTTGCT
>JAXHTT010000265.1:0-2583 GCA_034190055.1 Pseudomonadota bacterium
TTAACATCGACCATGACAGACGAAGTAAACGAGTTCTAAAAAGGCAACGGTATTGATCTTGAAATAGTGGTCAAAGGGTTATCTTTTTTCATTGACAGCCCGGAGGCTCATATGTGTTATGCGCTGACAATGTGTGCCTTACCTGTACTGAATATAAACTGTAGATGCTACAGCAATTAGTATTACAGTAGAAAGCTTGCCGACCAACATGCTAGTTGAGCTTGAAGAGCCCATAGCCTTAGCCAGCTTACCTACAACTAAATAGCCAAATAAAGCTGAGAGGACAGCAATTGCGCATATGGCGAAGATGTTGTTTTGAATGGTAGATATTGCATCCTGCATTATTTTTATCCTTAAAAACTAAAGCACATAACTTCCAAATATGGGGCGCAAACACGTGTGCAATAATGGCGAAGCCGCGCACGTGTTTGTGTCCCAGCGAGCGGCAGCGAGTGCCATAATTTGTTTGTTAGAACTGAGTTCCTACAGCGCAATACCCTTTTGCTTGAGCATAATTTTTAGCATCAGGGATATAGAAATCTAGTTGAACCATTCTGGTTATTTCTACCCTCTCTTCATTTTTACTGGTGGGTTTCCAAACCCACTTCTTAACCGCGGCAACAGATGGAGCAATAAACGCATCTGTTGGATAAGCTTCGATTAATTCTGCGTTTACAGTCTTACCGTCACTATTGATTGATATTTTGAAGCGGGAGCACCCAGCAACTTTATCTTTAGCGATTGATACTGGATACTTAGGCGTTACTAATTTTGCGGGTATCCAATATTCTTCCGCCGCTACTTTGCTATGAGTGAAATCTAGGGTTTCTGAAGTGCTTAAAGTGGGTGCTTCATAGGTCGCACATGATGCTAAAAATATCGTAGCTATAGTTAAAAAAAGTAATCTTTTCATATTCATCCTTGTAAGTTCTAACACTAAGCTTTGGGGCGCTAACATGGGGCTATAATCGCGAAGCGGCCCCGTGTTAGCGTCCCAGCGACCGAAGGGAGTGCCAACAGCGTTTTGTTAGGCGTACACCGAAATGTACGCAGCTTTGCTGCTACCACTAGCCAATTAGATCGCGTGTTTAAATTATTGAATTTAAGATAAAACAACCCTGTGCGAAATGCTAGATGTTAACGACAATACTGGATAAAAGAGCGAGTTTAAACAATTGGAGATGCAGAATGGTGGTGTTGCGATACTGGTGAAAAGCGCGTTGCTAAAGTCGTTTATACAGCAACAAGAGCCAGCCGCAAAGACAACCTAGCGAAACAGCCTTGATGCTTTAATGTCATGGTTAAACCCACTTTTTTATGCTGTAAGTAAATGACGCCTAACGCTAAGCTTTGGGGCGCTAGCACGTGGGCTAAAATCCGAGCGAAGCGAGCCAGCCCACGTGTTAGCGTCCCAGCGACCGAAGGGAGTGCCAACAGCGTTTTGTTAGGCGTACAATGAGACGTACGCAGCTTTGCTGCCACCAATAGCCAAACAGACCGCGTGTTTAAATTATTGAATTTAAGATAAAACAACCCCGTGCGAAATGCCAGATGTTAACGGTAATGCTGGATAAAAGAGCGAGTTTAGAAGGCTGGTGATGTTAAATGTTGGCGTCGCGGTGTTTATGAAAAGCACGTTGTTAAAGCCGTTAAAACAACCGGGAAAGCTTGCCGCTAATACAACCTAGCGAAACAGTCTTGATGCCGGAATGTCACAATTTAACCCGCATTTTAATGCTGTAAGTAAATGACGCCTAACACCCACATAAGGGGCAGTAACACATGGGCTAAAATCCGAGCGAAGCGACAGAGCCCATGTGTTACTGTCCCAGCGAGCCTGCGAGCGGCTTAATGTGATTGTTATGCGCTATTGACTTACAACGCGCAAGTACCATAATTAGGTATATATTGGTACTTGGAGAAATCAGATGGCTAAAAACACCAGCATTACCCTTGGAGACCATTTTGATGGCTTTATTGCTAGCCAAATCCAAACTGGTCGGTATGGTTCAGCAAGTGAGGTGATTCGTTCAGCTCTTCGCTTGCTAGAAACACAGGAAACCAAATTAAACACTCTGCGTCAATTACTTGTAGCAGGTGAAGAAAGCGGTGAAGCTGAATACGACCTAGAGCATCTGATATCAGAACTAGACGGTGAATTAAAAGAGTGAAACCGTTTAAATTAACCGTACTAGCAAAATCAGATCTAAAAGATATCGCATTGTTTACGCAACGGAAATGGGGCCGAGAACAGCGTAATGTATATCTTAAACAATTCGACGATTCATTTTGGATGTTGTCTGAAAATCCTGATATTGGTAAATGCTGCGACGAAATAAGAGATGGATACAGAAAATTTCCTCAAGGTAGCCATGTGATTTTCTACAAACAAACGGGCAGTCAGGAAATTCTGATCATAAGAATCCTTCATAAAAGTATGGATGTAAATCCTGTACGCTTTGGCGCATAACTTTAAGCTTTGGGGCGCTAGCACGTGGGCTATAATCCGAACGAAGTGAGTCAGCCCACGTGTTAGCGTCCCAGCGACCGGAGGGAGTGCCAACAGCGTTTTGTTAGGCGTAC
>JAXHTT010000266.1:0-2532 GCA_034190055.1 Pseudomonadota bacterium
CTCGTTGACCCAAGCCCTGATTTTGTGAAGCGCATCGCTTTATACAATAGTGAGAATAACCTCGTACTCACGGCAAGTAAAAGTACGCTTGCCAGTAATTTACTTGCTGTACTAATTAAAAATATCGCTGCTTTTCTCGCTCTTGCAGTGCTTCTTTCACTTTGCGTTGTACTCGTTAACCGACGCATAAAGCGCCCCGTTGATGACACCGTTAAAAAGCTCAATGAGATTGGCAGCCATAACTTTACATCACCTGAAATAAAAGCGCCGAGTGAAGATTTTAAGCCATTAACCGAAGCGGTTAACTCACTTGCAGGCACATTATCTACTAAATTTGATGAGCTAAAGAGTCAAGCAGAACTATTTAAAAAAGAAGCCAGTAAAGACTCGCTCACAATGCTTGCTAATAGAGGTGCTTTTGAGCGTCATATGCGCGCTCTTCTAAATGAAAATGCTTCTGCTCAAGAGAAAGAACTTATCATTGTCAGACTAGCTCACTTAGGCAGCATAAATACGAAAATGGGTATGGTACCGGGCGATAATTACATAAAAGCGGTGGCAAATATTTTGGTAGAAGAAACCAAGAACAACCACAATATCCGCTTTGTGTTTCGATTGTCGGGCGGTGATTTCGCACTAATCAGCGAAGCTATGGAAGGCGCTGCCCGAGAACTTATGCTTACTAATCTTGCAAAGCAATGTGCAAGCGCATCGCCGCTTCGAGATGGAACCAAAGCGACCTACATGGGGATCACGCGATTTGTCGGTACAACGACAATGCCGCAAATTATGGAAAGTGTGGATAGCGCGCTTATTGCCGCCATGAAAACCCAAAACGGCTGGCAGTTGGCATCAGAGATATCAAAAGTACACAGTAATACCCAGTGGCGTGAGCGATTGAACTACATTGTGTCTCAACAGTACGCCGATATTATGATCCAGCCTGTAATGAACACAGACCAAAACGTTCCTGCTTATTACGAAGCATCAGGACGTTTTAAGGATAAGGATACAAATGACGTAATTCCTATGGCGCAGCTGATTCCGGCCTCGGAGCGATTAGATCTTATCCCACAAGTAGACAAGCTTGTCACCACAATCGTACTTAAGAAGTTAGAGGTAACCTCGCAACAAGTTGCTGTGAATTTAAGCATAGCATCAGTCGCTAATACTGAATTCAGGAATTGGTTGATAAAAGAAATCGCTAATCGCAAAGCCTTAAGCCACAGACTGTTTTTTGAAGTCGAGGATGCTGCATTGATTCAGTACCGAGAAGTGACAGAATCACTATGCCGGCAGTTAATCAACATAGGGTGTGGAATTACCATTGAGCGCTTTGGTGATAACTTTGCCTCACTTTCAGGCCTTCGGGCGATACAGCCACAGTTTGTCAAGCTCTCTGGTAGGCTAACGCAAGGCATTCACACAAATAAAGACAATCAACTATTTGTTTCAAGCCTTGTTAGCATAGCCAAAGGCTTGAACATAAAGGTGATAGCAGAAATGGTAGAAAACGAAGCGGAATCGGTGGCGTTGAATAAGCTTGGGGTAGACCATCAACAAGGCTATTATTTTGCCAAACCATCACTGTGGAATGTATATTAATTTGTCGCTTTTTGGTATTACTCGATGGCATTTACCCTGATTGCCTTGTTGGTATCTGAGTTGAAGACTTCAATACACGACTCAGAGTGCATAGTCCAGCCTTGTACATGGTCCAGCCTTTCTCGGCCAGAACAAATAGTTCAGAGAAACTAGTGAGCGTCTTAAACGCCTTTTGAGACCTATCGACTTTGTTCTAAATATAAGCTTTCTATCGCGTCAGCACTTACCGGCCTTGAGTACAGATAGCCTTGTACAAATTCTACGTTTAGTGATTTACAGTAGTCAGACTGGCTTTCTGTTTCCACCCCTTCCACGACGATCTTCAAGTTTAGTTTATGTCCCACATTCACTATGGCTTCCATTAATGCACTATCGTACTCATTTTCCGGTGCGCCCTCGAGAAAAGAGCGGTCGATTTTTAGATGCGTTACCGGAAAATGCTTTAAGTAGCTCAGTGAGGAATAGCCAGTCCCAAAATCGTCAATTGAGATTTCTACGCCTAAATCACGCTGTGCTCGAAGGTCTTCTAATATAGTGCTGTCCGATTTGATTAGTACGTTTTCAGTAAGCTCTAAACCAATATCTTCAGGCAACAAGTTGTATTCGTTTCGATAAGCAGTAAGGCCTTCAAAATACGAGCTTTTCTCTAGCTCTTTGCCTGATACGTTTATATCGATACGAATTTCGATCCCCTTTTGCTTCCATTCCTGCGCCTGTTGGCATGCTTTTCTAAGCACCCAGTTTCCTATATCACCTATCAAGTCGCTACGCTCTGCGATAGGTATAAAGACATCAGGGGGCACAGCTTTGGTTTTATCTACAGGGCACCACCTAAGCAACGCTTCACATGAAGAGAATTTACCGGTTTTAACATCGATTTGAGGCTGAAATACAAGTTCAAATTCATCATTGCGCAACGATTCCCTT
>JAXHTT010000267.1:0-2496 GCA_034190055.1 Pseudomonadota bacterium
TTTCTAACGCGCGCTGCTCGGTAACGTCACTACCTACATATATGTCGCCACGAATATTACCCTTTACGTCAGCGAGCGATGCTTTTGTCCAGCGAATATAACGTTCTTTGCCCGAAGCTACTGAAAAGTGCGTCAACTCATCGCTCTGCTTCGCCGCCAGCTTCCGAACTATCATTTTTAAAATCGAATTCTTTTCACCGTATTGATCGTCACAAAAAGCATCGAAGCGCTTATTTGAAATGAGTATTTCTTGTTTCTGGTCGACTACAACCAGCATGTCGCCCATCGACTCTAATACATTGGAAAACTGCTCGTTTGACAGTGAGACCTCGGTTAGATCCCAAATAAGTTTATCAAAGGCAGCTCGAATGTCGGCTAACTCTTTCGCTTCCTCTTGCAATTCATCGTTCAAAGAGATCGCATTGTCACTGGTAAGACGATTTTTAATATCGTCATAAAGCTTTGAGAGTGTTCGCTCAGCTAACGTTCCGGTCATGCTCACCATATGCAGTACAATGAATGTGAATCCTACGACCATCGCTAACAAAACGATACCCGTCCAAGCAACTTCTCTGTACGCCTTGATAGTCGGCTTAACGCTGTATAATTGAAGATTCTTCCAGCTAGTTTGCTTAATAGAATAGCCGCTTTGGTTGAACGCTAAAAAGCTTGAATTTAGTGCGATTAAAGAGGGTTCACTACTAAATAGTACGTTTCCGTTTGAATCTGTGACCAATTGATTAGTGAGTCGAGGATAAGGCTCAAGAAGTGATTGAAGGCTATCGACGTACATAACAAGGGCACCTTCAGAGACGCCATTGAGTAAAACGGGAACGCTAAATACTACTCCGTATTTAGATACAGAAGAAAATGTATTTGATGAGCCAAGTGTTTGCTGACGCCAAGCATTGCTCAACGACTCAGGTAGCGCGGCACTCCAGTTTTTATCGATAACTTTTTTACCTGCAAAGTCAAACAGTGCAAATTCAACAGTTTTCGCTTGCGTAAGGTTTAAAGAGCGAAAAAACATAGGTAGGTAATTGTCTCGCTGTTCTAAATCAACCAGCGAATTAATTATAATGTCGTTTGCCGCTAGATCAGCAAGCTGACGAGTTGTATCGCTTACAATGAAACTGATATCTTGCTCTAGGCCTTCTACTGACTGCTGCTGGAGGGCATTGCTTTGCTTAACAATGAAGTGAAAGGAAAGGGCAACTAACGCGAAAGACAGCACGGCTATAAGTAATGCTAGCCTTGGAATCATGCTCGAGAGTAATAGAGAGCGCAGCCTCATAGGTTCATGCTGCATTATTTATCGTCCGTTGTTACCAAGTTGCCTTTATCATTAAATTTTGTCATAAAATAATCCTTTGACCAAAGTGCATCATGCCTTTCTTTTGTGAATGGTTCTTCGTAGTATTTTACGGCACCCTGGATGTTTTCAAGTGATTCTAGGGCACTGCGCAACTCGTTTATTTGTGTGCTACCAGCTTTATCGGCAGCGACTGCAATTAAATGAACTAAATCATATGCATGGGCCAGACCTGTGACACCCTCAATAGCCGCAGCATCGATTAAACCATACTTATCATAATAGGCTTCTAACAGTTGTTTAGCCTTGTCATTTTTTTGATGGTGAAAGTGAAACGTTTGAAGAACTGAGATGTTGTGATGGCTAATTGGGTTAGCTAGTTCAGATGCTAACTGTCCAGATGCTATGCCCCAGTGAGCAATAACCGGAAGCGAGTTTAGCCCCTGTTCAGCCAAGGCATTCAAGATAACCGAGCCTTCGGGGACGTTAGTAACTAATATGATACCGTCTGCTTTCGCGTCTTTTATCGCTGCAATATCTTCAGAGAAACTCTTCTGCTGCCAATTAATCCAATGTGTGGCGCTAATATTCACGCCTTGTTCCTGTGCCGCTTTTGTTAATGATTCAAGATTAGAGCGTCCCCAACCTGTGCGTTCTAAAACCAGAGCGACATTTGACAACCCTTTGGATTTCGCAAAGTTAATCAGTAAAGGGGCGGCTTCAGCGTCGCGTACTGAGACCCGAAATACGTTATTGGGGGAACGCTCATTATCGATGATGGGGGTACCAGCGGCCCATGGAACCAGCATGAGAATATTTTCATTATGTATAATATCGATTTCCGCAAGCACTACGGGAGTGTGTACTCCACCGACTACGGCTAGCAAGTTTGGCATTTTTGCAAACTGTTCAATATTGTAAATGCCGCGAGCCGGGTTCCCTCGATGATCTTTTGCAATCGCTTTGAGCTTACGGCCAAGTATTCCTCCATTTGCGTTAATCTCTTCAACGGCTAGCTCTACGCCTCGGGTAATAGCTACGCCTCCCTCTACAGCAACTGCCGAAAGGTCTGCATCTATACCTATAATTAGAGGTTCTTGAGTGCTGTCAGCGCGGCATGAATTGACATAGAGCGTAAAGCAGAAAAGCGCTGTTAGAAGATGTTGTACACGCATGGGTTAGCC
>JAXHTT010000268.1:0-2487 GCA_034190055.1 Pseudomonadota bacterium
GCGTGATCCCCCAGTCCTGCACCAATTTCTAAATTGAAATCTTCTAGCAGTTGTTTGCGAGTAGCTGCATCATCAACACCGTCTGGTATTCTGACAACGTTCAACTGAGGTAAACGATAATCGCTGTCTACGGTTAGCTCTAAATTTAGCTCACTGAGGCCCTGTGCTAGTTTTTCATGGCCAGAAGCATGTCGCTGCCACGCATTTTCTAAGCCTTCTTCTTTTAAAATTAGAAGCGATTCGTACATTGCATACATGCTGTTAACGGGCGCTGTATGGTGGTACGCACGTTTAGCCCCCTGACCCCAGTAACCGACAATCAAATTCATGTCTAAAAACCAGCTTTGCACTTTTGTTTTTCTGTTTTGAATAACGTTAACTGCTTTGTCACTAAACGAAACTGGCGAAATACCTGGAACGCAACTTAAGCATTTTTGCGAGCCTGAATAAATCGCATCAATACCCCAACCGTCTACGTCTAATTCAATGCCGCCTAACGAAGTAACCGCGTCGACAATAGTTAAACAATCGTATTTTTGGGCGAGTTCGCAAAGTACTTTTGCTTCATTGCGCACACCCGTTGATGTTTCGGCATGAACAAAGGCTACAATTTTAATTTCGGGGTTGGCTTTTAGGGCATCTTCAACAGCATTGAGGTCCGTTTGCTCACCCCATGTATTATTAATAGTGATAGCTTCACCACCGCATCGCTCAACATTTTCGACCATGCGGTTACCAAAAACGCCGTTAATGCATACAAGTACTTTATCGCCAGGTTCTACTAGATTAACAAAACATGCTTCCATACCCGCAGATCCTGGAGCAGAAATAGGCATAGTGAGGGCATTTTCGGTTTTAAATGCATATTGCAATAGCTGCTTTGTTTGGTCCATCAACTCAATGAATAGAGGATCTAGGTGACCCAAAGTTGGTCGGGCCATGGCATTTAATATTCTTGGGTTAACGTCGGATGGTCCTGGTCCCATTAAGGTACGCTCAGGCGGTATAAAAGTAGAAAACGATTGCATAAATCAAACCTTATTTTTGTGAGGGCCAATTGTTATAAATAAGTGTCATGCCTTCAAAGCATGATTGATGACGTCATACTACAAGTTTAGTGAAACGGCACAAGCATCTGTGTTCAACATAAACAACATGAATGAAAGTCATGTGTTATATCTGTATTTAAATATACGCAGAAGGTTTTAATCAGAGCATTAATCTAGAAGCTTTACTGGGAAGAGCAATACACTAATGTTACACAAAATTTTTACCACATCCGACCAGGAGCTAGGTCGTTGAATTTTAAAGTTTTAGTTTTACCTTTAACCCATTAGATAGCCTGTAAGATAAAATTTACACAATTATTGTTTATATTTTGAGCGCATTTAAACTATACTAATTGTCCGTTTAAGGTTTTTTATTTAAACTCTCCCTGTAAAAGTTAGCGCACGGCTCAGCAATGAGCCATTCCCCTAGGCCCGGAACGTTTGTTCTGGGCATTTTTTATGGTGAAGAGAAATTGAAGAGTAAGTAAGGTTACTCGTCAATTTGTTGTAGAGAAGTCTTGTAAGTATTTGCATTGCTGACATAGTGGTTTGCTGATGCCTTCAATTTTGGCTCTACACTTTCATCGAAAGTCCTGATAACTTTGCCTGGTGCCCCTACAACTAAACTGTAGTCTGGAATTTCCATGTTTTCAGTAATGAGTGCATTAGCACCGATAATACAAAACTTTCCAATTTTGGCACCGTTCAGTACGACAGCGTTAATTCCAATTAATGAATAATCGCCAATTTCACAACCGTGCAGCATAACTTTGTGCCCTACGGTTACTCCTTTTCCAAGTACCAAAGGAATTCCAGCGTCCGTATGTAATACGCTGCCATCTTGGACATTTGTATTTTCACCCAAAGTTATTTTATCCATATCTCCACGGATTACGGCGTTGAACCAAACACTGGCTCCCTCTTTAAGTTCCGCATTCCCAATAATATGGGCACCTGGTGCAATAAACGCACTGTCATGAACTTCCGGCGATGTCGAACCTAATTTATAACGCATTCACTTACTCCCTATTCGTCTACTTTTCTCATTAGTCCTTCTTGCATGGTTGAGGCTATTAGTTCGCCACTTTGATTGAATATTTGACCGCGAACCAGGCCTCTAGAGCCACCACTGAAGGGGCTTTCCATTGCGTATAACATCCATTCATTCATGCTTATCGGGCGATGAAACCACATAGCGTGATCAATCGTCGCTATGCGAAGCGACTTATCAGTTACAGCAACGCCATGAGGTTGTAGTGAGGTGCTCAAAAAATGATAGTCTGATGCATATGCAAGCGCAGCTTGATGCACCGCAAGTTGTGCATCCATGGTATCTCTTGCCTTTAACCAAATATAACGGGTTGGTTCTCGCTTAGCTGAATGATACGAATTAGCTGCATCAACCGTGCGAATATCTACCGGCTTATGGTAACTCAAA
>JAXHTT010000269.1:0-2486 GCA_034190055.1 Pseudomonadota bacterium
AAAGCAAAATGAGACTTTGGTCTTAGCAGCATAAGACTTAGGTGCTAATAAAAAAGTTAGACTAAAAGCATTACGACTATAGTCTTATGCGACCATCGGCTTATTTAAATTTGAGATAATAAGTACACAATCAACAATGTTAACGTTGAATTTACATTTATTTAACCACCTTTTTTGGAACAGACACGATGAAAGCTAAAATAAGAAGTACCGCTACCGCAGTAGCGCTGTGCCTGGCGGCGAGCGGCGGCGCAGCACAAGCAGCAACAATTGGCGACACTAGTGTGAAATTCACGGGCTATGTTAAAGTTGACGCTATGGTAAGTGACTATTCAGATGGCACCATCGCCTCGGGTAGCGTAGGCCGAGATTTTTATATTCCCTCATTAACTCCTGTTGGTGGCGTTGACGAAGACCCGCAGTTCGATGCACACATCAGAACATCGCGTTTCCGCTTTGCCACTTCAACGCCTACCGCCGAAGGTGACACTATAAACGGTGTGTTTGAGCTGGATTTTGTGGTAACTGATGGCGGTAATGAGCGTATAAGTAACTCATACCTGCCACGTGTTCGTCACGCTTACCTTACCTACAAAAATTGGTTGGTGGGTCAAACCTGGACTACCTTCATGGATGTAGGCGCACTGCCAGAGTCCCTAGATTTTATTGGAACAACAGACGGTATAACTTTTGGTCGCCAGGTCATGTTGAGATATACCAACGGCGGGCTTCAGATTGCGTTAGAAAACCCAGAATCAACAATCACGCCATTTGGTGGCGGCGGCCGGATTACGAGCGACGACAACAGCATGCCGGACCTTATCGCAGCTTATACGTCGAAACAAGATTGGGGTTACGTGAAAGTAGCGGGCTTAGTTAGACAGCTTTCTTATGACAATGCCGCAGGTATTGACGCTGACGAAACCAGTTTCGGCGTGTCTTTAACAGGCAAATACGTTTTATCCAATGGCGATGACATTCGCTTCACGTTCAATACGGGAACAGGGTTAGGCAGATACTCTGCACTTAACGCCGTAAACGGCGCCGTACTAACGGAAAGTGGCGATCTTGAAGCCATTGACTCGATGGGTTATGGCGTTGCCTATCGTCACAAATGGAGCGAGAAAGCACGCAGTAGCATCATGTTCTCAGCGTTTGAAGCTGATAACGATGTATCGCTTACCGGTTTGAATACCACCGAGAGCACCTATAGTGCGCGTGTAAATTACCTTTACTCACCCACCAAAGCGCTAACCGTTGGTGCAGAATACGCGTTTGCGAAACGAGAAATTGAAGCAGGCTTAGAAGGCGATATGAACCGTTTCCAGGTTTCAGCTAAATACGCGTTTTAACTAGATATTAAGGCTCAATAACAAAACGGCGCAGATGCGCCGTTTTTTGTTCTTATAGAGTGTGCGTTTGCTACCTTAAATAGTAGTAAAGATAATGCCCAGTGGCATGATGAAAAATAACCCACCTACATAAGCAGCGCCATACATTTTGCGCTCTGCTGCGGCAACCGATAGTTGGTAAGACAAATTAAGTGGAATGTTGCGCAACAGGGGCAAACCATAAATTAGCGTAACGCCCAAAACGTTATAAATGAGGTGTACCAGCGCAATTTGCAATGCGAAGCCACTGTTTACGCCCGCCACGCCTAAAGCCGCAATTAATGCGGTGATACAAGTACCTATATTCGCGCCCAGAGTAAACGGGTAAATGTCCTTAGCTTTTAAAATGCCACTGCCCACCAGCGGCACCATAAGCGATGTTGTTGTTGATGATGACTGCACTAGAACAGTCATCACCGCACCTGAGGCAATACCGGAGAGCGGCCCTTTGCCAATACTGGTATGTAAGAGAGCTTTTGCCTTACCCACCATAAGCGACTTCATGATCTTGCCCATGTAAGTAATGGATAGCATGATTAGGCCTATGCCAAGTATGATTTTTGCTACCCCCGGATAAATGGAGGGTAAGAATGAAAAGCCTTGGGTTACGATGTCGGTAATAGGCTGGGTTGTCGCTTTAATAGGGTTAAAGCCTTCTACTCCCAAGGCTTCCCCAGTGTGAAGTAGTGCCACTAACTGACCGCTCAAAAACTCCAAAATTCCGAACGCCATTTCCAGCGGCAAGAATATCAACACTGATAACACGTTAAAGAAGTCATGGATTGTTGCTGCATTGAAAGCTCGTTGAAATTCCTCTTTTCTTGCAACATGCCCTAGACTAACCAAGGTGTTAGTTATGCTGGTTCCAATATTTGCTCCCATCATCATGGGTATAGCAATGGTTATTGGTAAGCCACCCGCCACCATCCCATTGTTTCTGTCTCTGTCTCTCTCTGTCTCTTTGTCTCTGTCTCTGTCTCTCTGTCTCTCTCTTTCTCTCTGTATGTGCGTGATGTGTTTGTGTGTGTGCTTATGAGTGCATGCATTTGTGTTTGTGTTAATGAATGAATGTGCCTGACACAACCTTACATAGTC